>NZ_JASGFR010000002.1:0-195903 GCF_047605405.1 Rhodomicrobium sp.
TCCAGCTCTAGCGCAGGAATGCGAACGGCCTGTTCCGCCGCGTCGGCTTGCCGAGTTCCGGCACCGTGAAAAGACCATCGCGCGGCGGCGCGTAGCCGATCCTGAGCGTCGTATGAGCGCGAACCGCCGCCGTCGCTCCCGAGAGGGCCGCCGCAAGCTTGCGCATCGGCCCAACGATGGCGCGACCATCCCAGGCACTCTCGCCCCTGTTTGCGACGAGCCTGCCAATGTCTCTATAGACGCGCCGCGCTGCGCCGATACCGACTGCCGCGCCAAGCGGAAGCCGCTGCATGCCGAACAATGCGGAGCGATAATATTCGTCCGCTTCGCACAGAAGGCGCTTCGTCACTTCGTAGACCTGGCGACGATATTGCGGATCGGCGACCTTGTCTTCCGGCACACCGGCCTCGCGCAGCCACTGACGCGGCAGGTAAAGACGGCCACCCTTGGCATCTTCCACGACATCGCGGCAGATATTGGTGAGTTGGAACGCGATGCCCAGATCGGAGGCGCGGTTCAGCGTAGGCCGTTCGCGCACGCCCATGATCATCGCCATCATCACGCCAACGACGCCCGCGACATGGTAGCAATAGTCCAACGTATCTTCGAGGGTTTCGTAAACACGCTCGTTCACGTCCATCTCGAAGCCGCGAAGAAGTTCCATCGGATGGCGCTCGGGGATGTGGTGCTTGTGCGCCACGCGCCCCAACGCCACAAAAACGGGTTCGGACGCCGTTCCGGCAAGCGCCGCGCTCGTGTCGCGGCGCAATCCTTCGAGCCGCTCCTGCGGCGTTTTTTCGCTCCCCGTTTCCCGGTTGAATCCGAGAATCTGGTCGTCGATCACGTCGTCGCAATGACGGCACCACGCATAAAGCATCATGGCATCGTAGCGCGTGTCGCGCGGCAAAAGCTTTGCCGCCATGGCGAAGCTTTTGGAACCTTTCTCGATAAGCTCGTGACTGAGTGCGATAATTGGGTCCATGAATCAGCTCGGCGATGAAACGGGCTGAGGGATGGGATTCACGCGAGTTTCTCCCATGACCCTCAAGGCCTTATGAATTGGAACGGGTGGCCAGCCTATAAGAATGCGGGCCTGATCCGCAAGAGTAAGGCTAGAGCTGTAGAAGCGCTCGATCAGCGGCTCGTTGAGATCGTAGAAGCGCTGAAGCACGCGGTAGCGGGTCTGCGGCTTGGCGGCCCAGAACAGCATCCGGTTCAGCAGACGGAAAAACCGCTGCTCGCTCCAGTGCTGATGAGCCCATCTGACGGTCAGGCGATGGAGCGATTCGCTCGTCAGATGATCCATTCTGGCGATTGCGTCGGCACAGCGTACCGCGAAGGGGAAGGAATAGCTCGTCGTGTGGTGAAAGAAGCCGCCCCGAAGGCCGAGCGCCGGCACGCCGTCGGCATTCTTTTCCAGGATATCGTCGACATTGCCGCCAAGCACGATCGGAAGGACGCCCCGCTCCTCGCGCTCGATCTCCGCAACCGTCCAGCCGCGCTCACGCGCATAATCGAGGCACAGGTCGCGATGCGTGTGCGCGTCGATCGCGGGGTTGTCGCTGTAATATGTGTCTTCGATCAGCATGGTGTCGTCCGTGAAAGGCAGGGTATACACGAAACGATATCCGTCACGCTGGCGAACCGTCGCATCCATGATGATGGGATAGGGTTGGCCGTGCGGCCGCTCGAAGCGGACGACAAGACCGAGGAACTTCTGATAGCCGATGGAGAGGTTATCGACGCGACCCATTCCGCGCGCATCGATGACGCAGGGCGCGCGCAGCACCTCGCCGCCGGAGAGCACCACCTGATGGGGAGAAACGCTCAAGACGCGCGCCGAGAATCGGACGCTGTCCCTCAGAACCGGAAAAGCGGCGGCGTGCAGCGTTTCGGAGAATATGGAGTTGTAGCCGCTTTTCAGCATGCGCGTGTGTTTTGGGAAGCGCACCTGCTGCTCGGACCAGGAATGTGCGACAAAGGGCGCAATCCACTCCCACGCGTCCTCTGATATATCTGACGTGTGGAATGACCATGTGTGATTGCCACCGAGTTTGTCGTCGGCTTCGAGAACGAGGACCGACAATTCCGGCCTGACTTGGCGCAGACGGTAGGCTGCAAGCGTGGCGGCAAGACCACCGCCAGCAAGGATGACGTCGAAATCGCGGTCGCTCATACGGTAAACCTGCCTCAAATTGACCTATGTCAACGGCGCTACGCGTATAAGGTTTCCCGGAAACCGCCTATAAATCCAGTTACGTCGTTTGACTTTTTCGTGTTTGGGGTTTCTCAAGCCCGAGCTTGCTGCCGCATTCGATCTCGTCCAGAATCGTTCCCTTTGTTCTGACGCCGCCGCAGGCAGCTCCCGTTTTACGCTTGCCTCGCATGATCCGAAGCGCTATCTGTGCGCGATGGCGGCATCTGAGCCGCCTTTTTGCATGCCCGTGACGGCTACACGCCGTCTGTCGGCAGGGAAACCTGCAAAGGAAGGGCCTGCTCCACCATCATCATCATTCTGGAGCACAGACATGACGAAGCGCGCGACCGCGAAACATAAAATCGACCGCCGCCTTGGCGAAAATCTCTGGGGCCGCCCGAAGAGCCCGCTCAACAAGCGTGAGTACGGCCCCGGCCAGCACGGCCAGCGCCGCCGCGGCAAGACGTCGGACTTCGGCACACAGCTCAAGGCGAAGCAGAAGCTCAAGGGCTATTACGGCAACATCACGGAGCGGCAGTTCCGCCTGATCTACGCAGAAGCGACGCGCCTTCGCGGTGACACCTCGGAAAACCTGATCGGCCTTCTCGAACGCCGTCTCGACGCGGTCGTCTATCGCGCGAAGTTCGTCGCGACGCCGTTCGCCGCCCGTCAGTTCATCAGCCACGGCCATATTTCCGTCAACGGCCGCCGCGTCAACATCCCGAGCTACCGCGTTCGCGCGGGCGACGTGGTCGAAGTGCGCGAAAAGGCGAAGGGCCTTGCCTTCGTTCTCGAAGCGACGCAGAGCACCGAGCGCGATGTGCCGGATTATCTCGAAGTCGATCACAGCAAACTGACAGCACGCCTTTCGCGCATCCCGCAACTCTCGGATGTTCCTTATCCGGTGGTGATGGAGCCGAATCTGGTCGTCGAATTCTACTCGCGCTAAGTTTCGTTTCCGGGAAAGCCGGGCCGGGAGCGTGGTTTTTGCGAATGCGATAACGTCATTCGGATCAATCACCTCCCGGCTTGTTTCCCTTTACCGAATGCGCTATCGAGGCGCTTCAAAGGACAAGCCGCGCCGACCGGCTTCGGAGAAGTTCCATGACCTACGTTGTGCTGGATGCCTGCATCAAGTGCAAGTTCACCGATTGCGTAGAGGTCTGCCCCGTCGATTGCTTCTACGAGGGCGCGAATATGCTGGTGATCAACCCGGACGAATGCATCGATTGCGGCGTCTGCGAACCGGAATGCCCGGTCGACGCGATCAAGCCCGACACGGAGCCGGGCCTTGAGAAGTTCCTCGAAGTGAACCGCGAATACGCGGCGCTTTGGCCGAACATCACCGTGAAGAAGCCGCCCCTGCCCGATTACGAAAAATTCCAGCAGGAAGCCGAGAAGTTCGAGAAATATTTCTCGCCCGAACCCGGCGAAGGCGACGCGGAATAAGAGCCGCCGCTTCCAGCTGAGGCTTTAGCTTAGTCCTGTCAGCGCAAAACATCCGTCGCGCCGCTTGGCTTGCGTTGTTCAGGCGGCCGACGGCTGATCGTCATTCCCCACTCGCCTCTTCCTCCGCCGGCGCCTCCTCCTCAAGCACACAGAACGAGCCGTCGCTCTCCCGTGCCGCGCGCGCGCGGAGCCTGTTGGCGAGTGCCGCCACGCGCGGGCCGGGCTTGCCCGCATTGCGCCGCTTGGGGTTCGGCAGCGCCGCCGCAAGTTGCGCGGCCTGCTGCATCGAGAGATCGTCCGCCGACGTCTTGAAGTGGTGCCGCGCAGCAGCTTGAGCGCCGTAGATGCCGGGCGCCCATTCCACGATGTTGAGATAGATCTCCATCACGCGCCGCTTGCCGAGCACCGCATCCATGAAGGCCGCGAGCGGAATTTCAAACGGCTTCCTGAGCCAGGCCGGATCGCTCCAGAGAAACATGTTCTTCGCGGTCTGCATGGTGATGGTGCTGCCGCCGCCTTTCGGCTTTCCCGCTTTCACCGCATCGACCGCCTTGTCGAGCGCCTGCCAGTCGACACCATGATGCTGGCAGAACCGTCCGTCCTCGGACACGATGACCTGAGCAATGAGGTTCGGCGAAATCTCGTCGAGGTCGCGCCACTCATGGATCACGGGCCGCCCCAGAAGCGCCTGCCGCGCCATGAGCGCCGAGAGCGGCGGATTTACGACTGCGAAGACGAGCGTCAACACGTAAGGCGCGAGCAGAAACAGGGCGAGAGCGATGAGAACGATGCGCAGCGCGCGGCCGCGCCAGCGATGGCGGCGCCCATTGTCGTCGCGCGGGCGCGTCGCCTCGGCAAGTCGCTCGAATGTCTTTGGCGCTAAATCCGTCATGACGCAGCTCGCAAATCGGGCTTGAGGATCATAGTCATCTGGTCCATGGTGCGCCCGCAGAAATACCCGGCATCCAACAATAAATCCCAATCCTGTCATGACCTTTACAGAACGCCTCGAAGACCATGCAAGCCTCGTCGAACGCCATCTCGATGAATGGCTGTCCACCGAGAAGCTCGGCGCCGTGCCGGACAGGCTGCTCGAAGCGATGCGTTACGGGACGCTTGGAGGCGGCAAGCGCTTTCGCCCGTTCCTCGTCATCGAGAGCGCGGCGCTGTTCGGGGTGCCGGTCGAAAAGGCGCTGAACGCGGGCTCCGCGCTCGAATGCATCCATTGCTATTCACTCGTGCACGACGACCTGCCCGCCATGGACAATGACGACCTGCGGCGCGGGCGGCCGACCGTTCACAAGGCGTTCGACGATGCCACGGCAATCCTCGCGGGCGATACGCTGCTGACCGTCGCCTTTGAAATCATAGCCCATGAATCGACGCATCCGAATCCGGCCGTTCGCGCAGCACTCGGCCTTGAACTCGCTCGCGCCAGCGGTGGCGCGGGCATGGCTGGCGGCCAGATTCTCGACCTCATGGCGCCGGGCAAGACGCTCGGAGAAGCGGACATTCGCAGGCTTCAGGCGATGAAGACCGGCGCGCTCATTACCTACGGCTGTGTCGCGGGCGGCATTCTGGGTGAAGCAAGCAAGGCCGAACTGGCAGCGCTGAAAGCCTATGGCGATGCGCTCGGCGCCGCTTTTCAGCTTGCGGACGACCTGCTCGACGCCGAGGGCGATGCCGCCGTCGTTGGAAAGGCGACGGGCAAGGATCAGGAAGCGGGCAAGGGCACGCTCGTTTCGCTGCTCGGCCTCGAAGCTGCGCGCGCGAAACTTCAGGATCTCAAGGCGGAAGCGCTTGCCGCGCTGGCGCCGTTCAAGGGCCGCGACGCCCTGCTCGCCGACGCCGCGGAATTCGTGGTTGCGCGCAAATTCTGAGCGCGACCGGCAACCTTGACGTGAACTCGCTCCGCGCGTCGCGGCATGCGGGTGCATCTGAGGTTTGCCACTCCCGCTCACGCAACCTTGAAGCGGTGGCGAGGCGAAATCCGACCGGCGCTCTGCAAAAAGAGTGGACTCCCCTCATGCCGGGTTGCATCATCAAAAAGCCGACTGACTAGATCAAGTATTTTCGGCGCGAGCGCGCCGAAACGCTTGCACCGCCAGCGAGTAGGAGCCAGCGTATTATGATGGAGCAACGAGCCCTTGCGGGCGCGCGCGTTCTGATTGTCGAGGACGACGCGTTATCGGCCCACGTGGCGCAGGAGATGCTTGCGGAGCTTGGCTGTAGCGTCACGGGCGTGGCCGCTTCCGTGGATCAGGCTCTCGACGAGATCAACAGCAAAAAGCCTCTCGACTGCGTGATGCTCGACGTTCGTCTCGGACGTGAGCTTTCGAGCGACATAGCAACCTATCTGCTGCAACAGAATCTGCCGTTCATCATTTGCAGCGGCTACGACATCAAGCTGCCCGGCATGAATATCCCGGTGGTGGACAAGCCTTATACAGTCGCCGCACTCGCGCAGGCGCTCAACCAGGCGCTGGCGCAAAGGTCGGCATGATCGAAGCGGCCTTGTCCCTTGGCGCGGTCGCGAGAAAAGCAAAGTCCGGGAATTCGCGATTCCGCCTAGGTTTTCAGCGCCGCATTGTGCGTGCCCAGCGCCAAGGCGATTGCGCGTTCGAGTTCCAATGAGCGGAACGGCTTGGAAAGACGCGGCAAAGTATCCATGACCGCATCCTCCTCATCCGCGAAGCCCGTCATCAGCACGGCGGGCAGACCGGGCCGCAGGTCTCGCGCGCGCCGGACGAGTTCATTGCCCAACATCCCCGGCATGCGCTGATCGGTGATCAGCACGTCGCAGGCACAATCGTTCGCAAGATGATCCAGCGCGCAGGGACCGCTTTCCGCCTGAATCACCGTGTGTCCCATGCCCTCCAGCATCGCAGATACTCCATCGCGCACAAAGCCGTTGTCGTCCGCGAGAAGGATGGCAAGCGGCGCAAGGCCCGCCTGCTCCAGAGATGGCGCGCCATCGGCGGTCGTCTCCGCATCGGCGACCGGAAGCCACAACGTCGCGCAGGTGCCCCGGCCAGGCTCGCTCTCGAGGTCGAGCTTGCCGCCCGACTGAGCGGCGAGACCGTGGATCATCGAAAGGCCAAGGCCGGTTCCCTTGCCGATCCCCTTGGTCGAATAGAATGGCTCCACCGCGCGGGCCAGCATGTCCCTCGTCATCCCCACGCCGGTGTCATCGAAAGCCAACGCAACGTAAGATCCCGGCGCGAGTTCCGCGATGTCTCCCTCGCAAACCGTCTTCGCTGAGGCCGAAATCGTGATCGTGCCGCCATCCGGCATCGCGTCGCGAGCGTTCACCGCCAGATTCAGGAGCGCGACCTCGAACTGGCTTGGGTCCACCCGCACCCGCGGCAACCCCTCGGCAATCGTGACGCGAAAAACGATCCGTGGGCCAAGGGCGCGTGCGATCAGATCGCGCATCCCCAGGATCAGACTCTTGAGATCGACGGCGCGCGTGTCGAGATGCTGACGCCGCGCGAAGGCAAGCAGACGCTGAACGAGAACACGAGCGCTTTCCGCCGATTGCATTGCATTGGCGACCAGCGCATGCAGCCGCTCGTCCGGCGCGATCCTCCGCTGAAGAAGCTCAAATGCGCCCATGATGGGCGTCAGCAGGTTGTTGAAATCGTGCGCGATCCCGCCCGTGATCTGGCCGACCGCTTCGAGGCGCTGGCTTCGCAAAAGCGCCTCTTGGACCTGACGGCGCGTCGTTATGTCGGCCCCCTCCGAGACGACGGAGATGACTTGCCCGCGTGCCCCGCAGATCGGCCGCATGGTGAAATCGTACCAGCGCGGACCGCCCGGAAGGGCGAGGAGAATTTCGCGCCGGACCGTCTCGCCATTCGCCGCTTCGGCAAAGGCGGACCGGATGAATTCCGTCATGCCGGGCGTCTCTGAAAACCAGGGCGTGTCCCAGAAGGGCCTGCCGACGACGCCTTCGGCCGTGTCGGCGCCGATAGCGGCGAGCGAGGTGGGGTTGGCGTCGAGGAGCGTCCCGTCGAGCGCGGAGATGCACTTCGAGTGATAGCTCGTGTGGAAGATGGCCCGCATGCGCGCCTCGGAGCGTTCCAACGCCTCCGCGCTCTCCTTTTCAGCGGTGACGTCGCGACCGTTGGCGTAGATGAGATCGCCATCGGGCGCCACGAGCCATGACGTCCAGCGATAGGTTCCGTTCCTGTGCCGAAGGCGGACTTCTGTCCCTCTGGAGCCTCCGCGCGCAAAAAAGGCCTCGCCCGTCGCGGCTGAGCTGTCGTCGGGGTGAAGAAAATCCCGGTAGGACTTGCCGATAACCTCCTCCGGCGCCCAGCCGAGCACGGTGGTCCAGGCCGGATTTGCCGCCCGAAAGATGCCCTCGCTGTCCGTGATGAGGAACATGTCGCGAGCGTGGTTCCATGTGCGCTCTCGCGCCTCGTCCGCTGCGCGGGCTCGTTGCTTCAGGTTGGCCGTCAGATCGAGCCACGCGCGTTCGGCGGCGCGCTGCTCCGTTATATCCGTGTGAATTCCGACCCACTCCGACACTTCCCCCGCATCGTCGAAAACGGGAAGCGCCCGGACGGAATAGCGGCGCCATTGGCCATCGGCGGGGCGGCGGATGCGATGTTCGAAAACATAGATGCTCTTCGCCGAGACGGCGGCTTTCCATGCGTCGACCGTCGGCTGCACATCGTCGGGATGAAGCGCGTCCTTCCAGCCAAACCCCTGATACTCGTCAAAGCGCTGGCCCGTCAGCGCGGCCCAGCCCGGCTGCTCGCCGCGCATCTCGCCTTTCGCGGTGTTCGTCCACAGAACGCCGCGCACCGCGTCCACCACGGCGCGGCATCGGCGATCCTCCGCTTCGCTGGGCGCCTTCGATTGGGCGCGCGCGAGGACGTGAAAGCAGACGAATTCTTTTCCGCGAAGAACAGGCGTCAGGGTTGCGATCACCGGAACAGTGCCCCCGTCGGCGCGCACGAAATTCGTCCGCGTTTCGCACCCCCGATGCACGAGTCCGCCGAGTTTGTCTGGCGCCGCCAAATCGCCCGACGCCACATCGCACAGGCGAAAACGAAGAAGATCCGCCTCGGCGCGGCCAGCGAGCGCGCAGAACCACTCGTTCGCGCTCAGAAATTGCCCCCGGGCGTCGAGGGTAGCAAACGCCGTCTCCCGTGCGGGTAGAATCCCGCCGCCGGCAAGACCCTTCAGCCGGTCACTCGGCTCTCTCGTCATGTCATGACCAACGGAACAGATTTCCTGCGCAAATGAACACGGTGGCTAGGCTGGAGGGCTCAGAACGCGGGCAACGTGCGGCAAAAGAGAGGCAAAACCGATACCCGCTTCAATTAACGTGAACGAATGACGCGGAACGGAGTTCCGGCGGGCGCAGCCGAGCCGCAAGCCCGAAAGAGGCGCGCGACCGTCAGCCGGATGAGCCTGCGGCAAGCCGGCATAGCCTTGCGGGGAAACTGATCGGCCAAAACCATCATCGACAGCGTCGTGCCGCGTCTGATTTACGGCATGACGCTGCAGGCGAAGCGCCTGGAAGCCCTCGATTTCGGGGAGCAGCGTGGTTCATCCGGGCGCGGGCGCGATCGGCGCTGAAGCGCGCGCCGTCGCCCGATCGGGCCGCACGACCGCGGCCCGCTTCATGTCGTCAGTAGCCGAGCGGCCGCGCATCCGTCACGAACGGGTGATACTGATAGAGCCATGTCTCGCTCAGCACCTTGTCCCCCGCGCGCAGATAGAGACGAAGTTCAACCGGCTCGCGGCCATCGACGCTGAGGTCGAAATGCGTGCGCCAGTGCCCCGGCACGTCGTCGGGAACGGCCTCGGCGACCGTCGAGCGGATATTGCCGCGCGAGGCCCAGACGACAACTTCCGGCTTCACGCCGTTTGGCAAGTCTTTCAGCGGGCCGCCGAGAAACTCCACCGTGAACTTGCGCACACCGTAGGGGCGGACCGTTCCGGGTTCGCCGCCCCGTCCGAACCGGGTCGCGACACAGCGCGCGAGCGGCGTCGGATAGGGCTCGTCGGCGAGCCAGTGAATCTTGTAGGCAAGGTCGATGCGGTCGCCGGGTTCGGGCCGCTTTTCCGGGTTCCAGTAAACGACGATGTTGTCGTTGATCTCGTCGTCGGTCGGGATCTCGACCAACTGAACGGTGCCCTTGCCCCAGCCGTTGCCCTTTGGCTCGACCCATGTCGACGGGCGCTTTTCATAGCCAACGCCGTCCTGATAGTGATCGAAGACGCGGTCGCGCTGGAGCAGGCCGAAGCCGCGCGGGTGCTCGTCGGCAAAGCTCGAAATCGTGATGTGCGAGGGATTGTTGAGGGGACGCCAGATGCGCTCGCCCTGCCCCGTCGCCAGCGAGAGACCGTCGGAATCGTGCACTTCGGGCCGCCAGTCGATGCCGGCAGGCTTCGCCTTCTCGCCATACCAGTACATGGAGGTGAGCGGAGCGAGGCCCAGCCGCTCCACCGCCTCGCGGAAGAACAGCGTCAGTTCGATGTCCATCACGACGCCGCTCGTGCGATGCAGGTCGAACTTGTATGCGCCGGAAACGCTCGGGCTGTTGAGCAGCGCATAAACCGTGACGGTGCGCGATGCGGGCGGCGCAGGGCTGAACCAGAAGGAGACGAAATCCGGGAACTCCTCGTGCCCCGAGCCGCCGGGCGACAGCGCAATACCGCGCGCGGACATGCCCACCTGTCCGAGTTCGCCCTTCGCACGAAAATAGGACGCGCCGAGGAACGTCACCCACGGTTCGGCCTTCTTCCAGTCTTCCTTGCCGTCTCGCGGCTCCATCACCCAGAAGCCCGCGAAGGAGGATGGTTCCGGCGCCAGACGCGCGGCCGGGCTGTCCGGCGCGATGGTGAAATAGGCCGGATCATAGATGATTTCGCGGCTGACCGCTCCGCCCGCGTTCGGTTCGAGCGCGTGCATTCGGACCGTCTTCGGAAAGTAATAGCCGACATGCTGGAACGTGATCGGGAAGGCGGCGTCGTGGCCGTCGCCGTAAAGCGCGTATTCCTGCCGGTATTTGAGCTTGCCGTGCGCGTCGTAGTCGATGGCGGCAACGGTCGCGGGATCGGGGCGCGGAGGAGGCGCGTAAGGCGCCTTCGACAGAGCTTCCGCATGCGCCTTCAGCCAGTCGAAGGAAAACGGCTGCGGATCGCCGAAACGAAGGCCGGGCGCAGGCGTGCCGGCGAACGCGGGAAGCGCTGCGGCCGCCTGAGCCGCCAGCGCGAGTTTCATGAAACTGCGGCGATCGAGCATGGGAAAAGTGCCCCTGGTGAAATCCTCGGACGCGGGTCAGCCGCCCGCCTTGTGGCGATGTCTCTAGCGGGGCTTTCGGGAAATGGGAAGGCGCAATTTGCGATCAGGTTGTACGCGGCGTCCCTTCGCGTCGTGGCGTGCGCGGGCGATCACCCATACGTAATCCGAGGTCATTTACCTCGGCATGCCACGCCAACGAGTTTTGTTTGCGTAGCATCGGGCCTATTTGACGCGGATCCACCGATCAGTTGGCTGATCTGATCGGAGCGGGCTCAGGCGCGGCGTTCGACCACGGTTCGCAACACCCGATAAACGTTCGGGCGTATCGCTTGAAGCAAGGCGCGAGTGGCGGAGCGGGCTACCAACATCCTGTAAATCAGTTGCTCTCAACGCAGCCGAATTTGCGTTCGGTCGGACCGGCCTTCCGCGTCGACCACGGTTATCTGGACAAAGCCCGGTCCGCGCGGTTTGAGAAAGGCGTCGCGGCGATGCGGCGACGAGGCGAGCGGGGTGCCATCCACGAGCCAGGTCAGCGGCAACGCGCCGCCCTCTGCCTTCAAGGCTACCGGCAGCGACTCCGCATTGCCATCGCCGCCTTCCATTTTCGCGAGTTCGACCTCTGCGTTCGGCGGCGGGAATGCGATATGAAGCGCCTGTTCCGCCGTTCCGCCCGAAGTCTCCTGCCGTTGCTCGCGGAAGACGCGAAGCGGCGGCGGCAAATCGGCATTGCGGCGCGACCCGATGAGGTTCGGCGGCGGCGAACCGAAGGCCGCCCTGCGCGGACCGATGGCGGCGAACAGTTCGAACATGACCGGGGCCGCGACGCGCAGGCCCACAAGCCCGGGCGCGGCGCTGGCATCGGCACGCCCGGCCCACACGGCCACGGTATATTCGCCATCGTAGCCGGCCGCCCAGGCGTCCCGAAACCCGTATGAGGTGCCGGTCTTGAAGGCGACCTGCCCCGGAGTCACGTTTGGTGGCACCGGCGCGCCGCGCAGGATGTCCGTCACATACCAGACGGCCGCCGGCTGAAGCAGCGCGGGCGGCTCGCCCGCGCCCGAGACGGGGCCGCCCTCTTTCTCGTAGCGGATCGGGACAAGTGTCCCGCCGCGGGCGAGAGCCGCATAGAGTGTCGTCAGATTTTCGAGCGTAAGGCCGGCGCCGCCGAGCGCGATCGTGAGATTGCGAGGCATTGCGAAAGGCATGCCCACGTCGCGAAACCGCGCCGCGAGCCTGACCGGGCCTACCTCGTTCAGTACCTTCACCGCAGGAATGTTAAGCGAAAGCTGGAGCGCCGATCGCACCGTGACCGTGCCGTGAAAGACGTTGTCGAAATTCACGGGCGCGTAGGTGTCGAAACGGACGGGGCGGTCGTCGATCAGCGTTTCGGGATGCGCGATGCCCTCCTCGAAGGCGAGGCCGTAGATGAACGGCTTCAGCGCAGAGCCCGGCGAACGGATCGCGCCCGTCATATCGATGGCGCCGAGGCGGTCGCCGTCGAAATAGCCCGCCGAGCCGACATGCGCCAGCACCTCCCCGGTCCGGTTCCTGACGATGAGAGCGGCGACGGAAATCTTCTCGCCGAAGGCTTCCGCGTTTCGCCTGGCGACGGCCTCTGCCTGTTCCTGGAGACCGCGGTCGATGGTGGTGGCGATGACCGGCACACCGGGATGCCTTGCGATCAGCCGTTCCGACAGATGCGGGGCAAGCGCCCGGAAATCGAAGCGGCCGCGCGGTGCCACGCTGGCGATGGCCGCACGCGCATCCGCCTCCTGGATGATGCCTGCTGCCGCCGCCCGACGGATGACCCGGTTGCGGCCCGCGACAAGCGACGCATAGCCGCGATCCGGGCGGCGTGTCTCGGGCGATTGCGGGATCGCGACGAGCAGCGCCGCTTCCGCGATGGAAAGGCGATGAGGCTCCTTGCCGAAATAGGCGAGCGAAGCGGCGCGGACACCTTCGAGGTTGCCGCCGTAAGGCGCAAGCTTGAGGTAAAGCGCGAGGATTTCATCCTTGGAAAGCGCCCATTCGAGACGGATGGCGTCGGCAATCTGCTGGAACTTCGCCGGGATCGACCGCGTGGGCGAGCCTCGCAGGAGCCGGGCGACCTGCATGGTCAGCGTCGATCCGCCCGAGATCGCCTTGCCGTGACGCGCGGCCTGAAGCGCGGCGCGACCGAATGCGAACGGATCGACACCGTAATGGGTATTGAAGCGCTTGTCCTCGAACGCGAAAAGCAGGTTGAGATAGGTGGGGCTGACATCCTCGCGGCGGGCGTCGAGGCGCCAGCGGCCCTCGGGCGTGGTGAAAGCGCGCAGCAGGCGTCCGTCGCGGTCGAGCACGAGGCGGGAGGAGGATGCGGCTGCATCGAGCGGCAGCGGCTCGAACAGCTTCAAGGCATAAGCGGAAACGGCGACGAGTCCGACAGAAAGGGCGGCCGCGAGCCAAACTCTTCTTTTCCGCATCATGCCACGCAACACCATCGATCAAATCACATCCGAAACGCCACCTTCACGGGCGGGTTCCTTCAAATGAGAAATAAATGCTGAACCCGTCCCAAGGCTTATATAGTAACGCCATCGTTCAAAAAATGTTCAGGGCGGCGCGAGGGTACGCCGCCCCTCCTCATCCTCATTGCGCGGCGCCGATTTCCACTTTCGCGCCGGACGTCCGCGCGAACCGGTCGGGGCGATACATGTCCTCCACGCGCGCCCCGGCATGCGTATATGCGCCGGGCGTAACCGCGCGCATCACATAGGCCATGGTGAGCTGCGCGGGCTGCTTGCGGCTTGCATCCGTCAGCGAATAGGCCGCCACGAAGCGGTCGTCCCGGAAGGACGTGAAGGCGGGCGTCCAGGTCGTTGGCAGCCAGGAGAACGCCTTGAGGTCGCTGCCCTTGAGGAGAGCCGGGTTTTCGATGTCGAAGCCTGCGGGCAGACGGTCTTCAACGACGATCTGGCCCGTCTTTGCCTCCACCTCCGTCACCCTCAGCACCACGACGACGCGGTCGTTCTGCTTCAGCTTGTCGAAGGCGATTTCCTTTCCGTCAGGCGCGTAAGTCTTGCGCTCGATCTTGAAGCCGCTTTCGGCGGAGGGCTCCGGTTCGAGGCCCTCGCCGGTGATGAGCACGGAAGCGGGGACCGCTTCAGTTCCGGCATTCTTCACGACGAGCCCTTCGGCCGCGAACTGCGCGCGCGTCAGTGCCGTCTCGAACTGCGCGGCCGAAGCGTTCGGCAAGATCGCGCTGACATTGGTGACGGCGATACGGTCACCCTTGAAGTCGCTGCCCGCAAGCACCGTCTGGAACGAGCCCTTCACCGGCTGGCCGTTCACTTCAAGCGCCAGATCCTTGTTCTGCGCGTCGAGCGTGCGCGCGGCGAGAAGCAGCCACAGGCTTTCCTGCGTGGTCGTCTCCTTCTGTTGGGCGCGAAGCCGCGTGACTTGATCGAACGCCTTATGAAGCTGCGGCGTCGGGGCGTTGCTTTCACCCATGAGCGCCAGAACCGCCGCCGCGTCGCGAAGCTCGGTGCCGTAGTCGGCGCGGGCCGAAAGCGGCACGTTCGGATCTTTCTTCGAGAGGGATCGAAGCGCGGATTCGAAGGTGAGGGCGGCGCGTTCGCGGTCGCCCATCATGGCAAGCGCGGCGGCAAGCTGGGCGCGGGCGATCGGCGTCGAAAAGGCCTCGATCTTGGTGTCGGCGTAATAGCGGAGGTCGCCGAGCACGCCCCGCCCCGAGCGCGCCAGCACATAGAGCGCGTACGCCAGATCCTCGCCGCCCTTCTTGAAATCGCCCGCATTGTTGACGGCATTCCTGAGCCGGTCGAGCGCGAGGACGTAATTGCCGTCGCGCACCGCGTAGCCCTTTTCCTTGGCGCGGGTCAGGAACTCGGCGACATAGGCGGTCAGCCAGATGTCCTCGCCACCCGGCCCCCAGAGGCCGAACGCGCCGTTCGAGCCCTGCATTTCATAGAGGCGCGCGATGGCCTTTTCGATGGCGACCTTCGCCTTCGGCTCCTTCGAGACGCGGGCGCGCGAGGCGACCTCATCATAATAGAGAAGCGGAAGTGCGCGGCTCGTGGTCTGCTCGGCGCAGCCATAGGGGTAGCGGTCGAGGCCGAGAAGCAGGCCCGGCACGTCGAACGAGGCGGTGCGGCTCGCGGTGAGCGAGATGCGCGAGGTCGCGGGCACGAGGTCGGCCACGAGTTCCGGGCCGACACGCAGCGAACCCGTGTTGGCCGCGAGCGTCACCGTGGAGCGGCGGCGCACGTTCGGCGCGGGCGGCTCGACGGGGATGGCATAGGTGCGCTCGATGGCGACATTGCCGGGACCGGTGAGCGAGAAGCTGACGCTGCCGTCGCCGACCGACGCGGCACGCAGCGGAATGACCGCCGAAACTCGCCTTTCGAGATTGAGTTGGAGCGTGCGTTCGCCATCGCCTTCCACCTCGACACCGCCCTCGCCTTTCACCGCGAGCCGATAGGCCCCGGCGGGCGCTTCGACGTTCTCGATGGAAAGATGGAGGTTCGAGCGGTCGCCGAGCAGCAGATATTTCGGCGTGGTCGCCTGCGCGACGACCGTATCGCGCACGATGATATCCTTCTCGCCCGTCCCGAGCTTCGTCGGCGACCAGGCTTGCGCGGAAAGCCGCACCGTGCCGTTGAACGCGGGTAGCTCGAACGTGACCTGCGCCTTGCCGTCCGCCCCGACCTTGACCGGCCCGGAATAAACCGCGAGAGGCGTTTCGGCGAGCGGGCGGCCGTTCATGTCGAGGCCGCCCTCGTCGCCGCCGGAGCGGACCTGACCGCGCACGCCCTGCATGCCGTCGATGAGCTTGCCGTAGAGATCGCGCATTTCGAGGCCGAGGCGGCGCTGGCCGAAGTAATAGGCGGCGGGCTGCGGCGTCTTGTAACGCGTGATGTTGAGGATGCCGAGGTCGACGCCCGAGACGACGAGCGTCGCGTTTTCGCCTGCGTCGAGGCCGGAGACGGAGGCCGTGAGTGTCACGGGACCGGCGGGGCGCACGGCTGGAGGCGTATCGAGGGCGACGGAAAGCGTGCGCGGCTTCGTGTCGAGCGCGACCCACTTCACGCCGACCGCGCGGCTCGGCATGCGCTTCGCTGCGCTGTCCGTCGGCCGGTAGAGGATCGCCGTCGCATAGGCGCCCGGTCCCCATGCGGGATCGACCTTGAACGTGGCGGAGCCACCCGACGCGGCAACGTCGACGAACTGGGTCGCAAGCACCTTGTCGCTGACGATGGCGACGAGCGCCTTGCCCGCCATGCGCGGCAGAATCGAAACCTTGATGTCGTCGCCGGGGCCATAGGACGCCTTGTCGAGCGCGAGGTTAAGAATTTCCGGCGTATCGGAGGTTTCGGATACGTACCAGCCCGCCGAGAAGGTGGCGCTTGTAGCCGGGCCTTTCGCATCGGTGGACGCGATATCGAGGCGATAATTGCCGGGCTTCACGGGCGCGGAGATTTTGGCCGTGCCGCTTGCGGGCGTGTCGAGCGTGCCGCCCGCGACGCGGCTTTCATAGGTGACGAGTTCGTAGGACCAGCGATTGTCGCGATTGTACCATTGGAACTGGTTTTCGACGCGCAGGAGATCCCATTTCAGGCCCCTGATTTCGGCCTGCTTGCCGTCCGCGCTGATGCCGACCACCTCGAACGCGGCCTCGTCGCCATCCGGCACGGAGCCCTGGAACAGCGGCTTCACGCCGATGAAGCTTTTGCCGGTGTCGACCTTGAGGCCGATGCGGTCGGTCAGCGCCCTGCCCGACGGCTCGCGCAGGCGCACGGTGATGTCCGCCGACAGCGGTTTCGTCGTTTGCGGCAGTTCCGGCAGCGCGATGGAGAGTTTCGCCGCGCCCTGCGCATCGGTCGTCGGCAGACCGTCGAGCGCCGTGCGAACCGTGGTGAACTTCTCGCTCTCAAGCCCGACGCGGAAGCCGGGGAAGCCCGTCACTTCGCTTGCGGCAGAAACCGCGATTTCGCCTTCGAGGCCGAGATTGGAGGCGGGCGCGCCGTAGAGATAGCGGCCATCGAGCGCGATCACGCCCGGCTTTGCCGCCGAGATGAGCGGCTGTTCCGCCTTGAGCTTCATCTCAAGACGCTCGGGCACATAATCTTCCACGAGAAACGTCTTCTCGTAAAGCGAGGGCGCTTTCGGATCGACATAAGCCGCGACGCGCCACGATCCGGTCATCGCCGTCTCGGGCAGCGCGATCTGCCAGCTTCGCCCGCCATTGCCCTGATCGGCGAGCGTTTCGCGGCGATCTTCCACGCCATCGGGGCGGAAAAGTTTCAGGATGAGCGGCGTCGAGGGCGCGGCGTTTGCAGCCTGATCGCGCAGCAGCGCCGTGACATACACCGTTTCGCCGGAACGATAGACGCCGCGCTCGGTGAACACGAACGCGTCGAGCGGACCGGGAGGCGTGCGGCCCCCGACGCCGCGGTCGGAGAGGTCGAACGCCTGCTTGGTGACGTCGAGGAAGCCGTAATCCTTGTCGGCGCCGCGTGCGATCACGAGCGCGGGCGCCAGCCCGCCAGCACCTTTGGCGAGGCCCGCGTCGAACACCGCTTCGCCATTGGCGTCGGTGTTCTGCGTGCCGAGCACTTCGTTATTTCGCGCGACGAGCCGGATTTCCGCCCCTTCGACAGGCGCGGCGGAACCGAGCGAGCGGACATAGACGTGGACGCCATCCGCGCCGGTAAACGCGGTCAGGCCGAGGTCGGACACCACGAACCATTGCGTGGACTTTGTCGAATAATCTTCCGAGGCGTCGGCGCTGTCGGCATCGACCTTGGCGGCTTCTTCGGCGGAGGACGCCGCGATGACATAAAGGCCGGGCTTCAGATTCGGCAAAAGCGTGTCGACCGGAAACGCTGTCGTTACTTCCTCGTTCGGTTTCAGTTCGACCGGCATCTCACCCGACCAGAGCTTTTCGCCCTTGGTGTTCGCGATCTGGTTCAGTTGGTAGCCTTCGAGCGAAGACTGGAAATTGCCGTCGAGCACTTCATCCGCGAGGCGGCGGTCGCCGATGCGGTAAATCGAGGCCTTCACGAGCTTCGTGTTGATGCTGACGACGGGAATGCCCTGTTGCCCCGTGCGCGGCAGCACGTAATTGCGGCCCGACAGGCGAACGGAGGGGGAGCGGTCGCGGATGTAGACCGTGAGATCGACGGGCCTCGGCAGCAAATCGTCCTCGGTGGACGGAATGCCGCTCCTGACCTTCACCTCGTAGCGCTTGCCGTGCTGAAGCTCTTCGACGCAAAGCTGCTGACCGTCGACGCGCACGGAGCCGGGCTTCGCATTGTTGACGGTAACGTAATTCGTGTAATCGACGCGGCCCTTGGCGAGCGTGTCGGAGAATTGCACGCAGATGCGCGGCGCGTTCGACTCATTATCGGCCGTGTAGTCGAGCATGCGGAAGCCGTGCTCGTTGAAGGCTTCGTCATAAGCCGTCTGCACATCCGGGTTCGCGTCGAGGCCGAGGCTCAGCTTGTAGACGCGGAGCGCGGGGCGCCACTGTTCACGAGAGGCGAGGCTTTCGGCCAGCACCGCGAGAGCAGCGGCCTTGGCGGCGGGCGTCGCCGCGCGGGCATACGCGATGTAGGCCGACGACCCCGCGTTGCGGGCGAACGCGATCTTCTCGCCGTATTTTTCCGTCTCGATGGCGAGATAGGCGCGCGCGAGTTGCAGCCACGTATCGGCGTTCTTGCGGTCGAGGAGCGCGGAGGAGGCGAAATAGCCCGTGGCCGCGCGCGGATCGCTGGCGGCGATCGCTTTCGCGCCCTCGGCCTTCCAGCCTCTGGCATCTTTGCCCTTGGTCGGCCATGTCGCGGTGAGCGTGTTTTCGAAAGCTTCGGACTCGCGGACGACGGAGTCCTCTATCGGAGATCGAGGCTCGGCGCTTGAAGCCGCGACGGTGCTGAAAGTGATGAAACAAGCGAGCAAAACACGCATCAAATACATCGCGCGACCTCAAGGACATCGGATACAACTTTAGATCGGGACTGATGCCGCGAAATTTGGGCTTGGGCAAGGCCGAAAGAGTAAAGAAGAAAGGCGCGACAATCCGGCTTTACTGACGTTTTTGTGAATGCGCGCCACAACGAACTTGGGTTGCGCCTTCCATCCTTGAAGCTCCCACGAAATCGCCCAAAAGCGCCCTCAAGGCTAAAGCACCCTCAGAACAGACCGGTCAGCCGATGAAGCCCAGCCTTTTTCTCCTCGTCGCGACAGCGATACTCGCAGCGCCGGCCTCGCGGGCCTTCGCGCAGGTCGCGGATTCCATCGGCTATATCGCGACCGCACCGATTTCCGGGCTTCCGAAGGGCCCCTTCAGCAGCTGGAGCGACGCCGAGAGGGGCGCCGCGTTGAAGCGCATCGGCGGCTTTTGCCAGTTCCTCTGCGTCGACTCCTTCGGCAACACGGCCTTTCCCAACATCGCCGCCGCCGAGCGCGCCCGCGCCGAAGCGAAGCTGTGCCTTCAGGCGTGCGTCGTGGGGCATCTGCCGGCGGATTATCCCAATCGCGACACCATGAAGCAGGATCTTCGCGCGGCCTACGATACGGCGCGCAGGCAGGGCTCGCCGGTCGCCTGGCCCCTGCCAAAGGAATGAGCTGGCCGCAACACGACACCGCTCTGGCGCCGAAAAGCCCGCGCTTGCTTCCGGGGGAATCGTCGCCCATAGCTTTGGAAACGCACACTCCCGGTTGTAAATGAGCCTTTATCGCGGTTTCCTGACTGTAGGCGGTTTGACGGCCGTTAGCCGCGTGTTCGGCTTCGTGCGCGACGTGCTGCTCGCCGCCGTGATGGGCACCGGCTGGGTGGCGGACGCGTTCTTCGTATCATTCCGCTTCCCGAACCTGTTTCGCGCGCTGTTTGCCGAGGGTGCGTTCAATTCGGCCTTTGTCCCGCTTTTCACGAAGCGGCTTCGCGCGGAGGGCGACGCGCGCGCCCGCGAATTCGCGGAGGAAGCGCTCTCCATTCTCCTCGTCGGCGTGACCGCGACCGTGATCCTCGCCGAGATCTTCATGCCGTATCTCGTCCGCGCCATCGCGCCGGGCTTCAGCGACGACCCGAAGAAGTTCGAACTGGCGGTGCTGCTCACGCGCATCACCTTCCCTTACCTCGTATGCATGTCGCTCGTGGCGCTGGCTGCGGGCGTGCTCAACGCGCATCAGAAGTTCCGCGCGCCAGCCGCGACCCCGATCCTTCTCAATCTCGTGCTGATCGCGGTAACGCTGTTCGCGGCGGCGAGCGGCTTCCGCGACCAGCCCGAAGCGGGCATCATTCAGGCGTGGGGCGTCGCCATCGCCGGTTTCGCGCAGCTTCTGTTCGTGGCCTGGGCCGCGCGCGGACTTGGCATGGACCTGCGCTTCCGCCTGCCCCGCCTCACGCCGGACATGCGCCGCCTGGTGAAGCTCGCGGTGCCGGGCCTTATCACCGGCGGCATCAATCAGGTGAACATCTTCATCGGCACGATGATCGCATCGCTGCAGGCGAGCGCCGTGTCCTTTCTTTATTATGCAGATCGCGTGATGCAGCTTCCGCTCGGCATGGTCGGCATCGCCATCGGCGTCGTGCTGCTGCCGACGCTCACCCGCCACCTCGCCGATGCCGACGAAACCGCAGCGCTCGCGAGCCAGAACCGCAGCCTCGAATTCGCGCTGCTGCTCACGCTGCCCGCCTCGGTCGCGCTGATCGTGATCCCCGATCCGATCATTCAGGTGCTGTTCCAGCGCGGCAGCTTCACGGCGGAGGCGACGCGGCAGGTTTCGCTCGCGCTCGCGGCCTACGCGGCAGGGCTGACAGCTTTCGTCGCCACGAAGGTTTTCCTGCCCGGCTTCTTCGCCCGTGAGGATACAGCCACGCCGATGCGCTTCGTCGCTGCGTCCGTCGCGGTGAATATCGGCGGTTCGCTCCTGATGTTTCCGTTCATCGGCCATGTCGGCATCGCCATCGCGACGAGCCTTTCCGGCTGGACGAACGCGCTGCTCCTCATGATCACGCTGATGCGGCGCGGCCATTTCCGTTTCGATGCGGCACTGAAGCGGCGCGCACCCCGCATCGTCGGCGCCAGTGTGGCCATGGGGGCGGCGCTTTACGGGCTCGAAGCGGCATTGACGCCCTATTTCGCCGGCGACCGCTCGACCATGACGCAGGCGGGCGCGATGCTGCTGCTCGTCACCGCTGGCGGCGCGGTTTATACGGCCGTGATATTCGCATCCGGCGCCGTGCGGCTGTCCGCGCTGAGGCGGGTCGGGCGTGCCTGATTATCCGGCCGTCCGACTGGGCCACCTCGATCAGGCTTGAAAGCCTTTCCTGATCGGTAACCTCCAAAGCGATCACCCCGGCGCTGAGCCGGATCATCTGGCGAATTGCGGTCGCTTTCACCTCGTCGCGCCGCTCGGGCGTGTCGATATATTCGGCCGAAAGCGGCAGATGCTGCCTTATGACGTTCGCCGCGATATCGGCAACGGCGGCAGTCGAAGAAGTTTTCCATCGTTCCGCGCCCCCGATGCTTGCGCGAACCAGCGGCGAAAAGTGACGGCGAGCCCTTTTGTTCCGTCGGAGAATGCCCGACTTATATAAAAAACCAATCGAGGGCTCGGTGGCGATGAACTCTTTCACATCTGAACACGCGTCCGACGACGGACAATCCGCCATCTTCGAACATGCGGCCGCCGAATATCTGAATAAAGCGGCAAGCGTCGATCCCGCGCTGCTGCGGGAATGGCGGCAGCCGGGCGGCTTTTATCGCCGCGTCCGCCGCGCCATCGGCTTCCTGCCCGGAATTCGCCGGAAAACGGCGAATGTCGATGGTCACGACCTTCGCTACTGGGATGCCGGTCCCACGAACAAACCCGCCGCCGTGCTTCTTCACGGCTTTTCGGCCTCCAAGGAAAACTGGCTCAACGCCGTCTTCTTTCTTGCGCGGTCGCATCGCCTCCTCGTTCCTGACATTCCAGGCTTCGGCGAAAGCAGCTTCGTGCCGGACGCCGACTATGGCCTCGACGCGCAGGCGGAGCGCCTCAAGGCATGGTTCGCGCAGACGGGCGCGCTGAAGGCGCATTGGGTCGGCAGTTCAATGGGCGGGGCGCTCGCGGGGCTCATCGCGGCGACAAGTCCGGGCCTCGTGCGAAGCCTCATCCTGATGGACAGCGCGGGCGTCGCGGGCGAAGGGCTAAGCCCGTTCGAGGCGGGCCTGCTCGACGGCCAGAACGGCCTCATCGCCGAGAAGCCCGAGGACATGGAAGCGATCTTCCGGCTTCTTTCCGGCCGGAACGGCGGCGGTCTCCAGAATTCCATCCTGGCGGCGCTCGTGGCGCGGGACCAGATAGCCCGCGCACCCGTCTACCGTCACCTTTTCCGCGAGATGATCCTGTCGCCGGAGCTTCCCGCCACCCGATGGGCGCCGAAAATCGCAGCGCCAACGCTCGTTGTTTGGGGCGACGCCGACAAGATCCTCGACCCGGCTGAAGCCGGCGTCCTTGCCAGCCTCATTCCCGGCAGCGAAATCCTCATGATGAAGGATGTCGGCCATCTGCCGATGCTCGAAGCGCCCGCGCGAACGGCGGCACTGCTCAAACTGTTCTGGTCCCGCGTAGAAAGCTCGGACGACGCAAAATAGGCGAATGGCGCGCGCCAGCTTACAGCGCCTCGCCGCGCAAAAGTTTCGGCACGTCGCCCGTTCGGCCAGCCGCTTCATTCATGAACAGCGTCTTCAGCCGCCCGATACCGTCTACCGTGCGAAGCCCCGCGTTGCGCAGCATGCGAAGCCCGGTCCAGTCGTTCGAGAAGAACGCATTGAGCGCCGCGCCGGAGAATGCGGAAGTGACGACATCGAAACGCCGCCAGCGCTCGTAGCGACGCAGGATTGCAATATCGCCGACATCGAGGCCCAGACGCGCCGCGTCGACGAGGGTTTCGGCGAGCGCCGCGACATCTTTCAATCCGTGGTTAAGCCCCTGCCCCGCGATCCAGTTCAACCCGTGCGCGGCATCGCCGACGAGTGCGAAGCGCGGCCGCACGAAATCGCGCGCCAGCACCATCGACAAAGGAAACGCCTGCGGGATCGACAGCAGCGTCAGCGCGCCGAGTTCCGGGCCAAAACGCTGCGACAGCTCGGCCAGCACGGTCTCGCGATCCTGCGCAAGGGTGCGCCGGGCGACGGCCGCATACTCGGTCCACACAACGGACGCGCGGTTGCCGCCATCCGGCCCCGGCGTCATCGGCAAAATCGCGAACGGTCCCGCAGGCAGGAAATGCTGCCACGCCGTCCCATTGTGGGGCCGTTCGATGCCGACGGTGGCCACGATGCCGACCTTGTCCGACGGCCAGCTTTGCGTCCGAATGCCGATCATCTCGCGCAAAGCCGAGTTCCGCCCGTCCGCTGCGACGAGAAGCTTCGCCGAGAGCTGAGCCCCGGAGCGCAGCGCGATGGACACGTCCTCATCGCGCGTCTCGAAACGGTCGATGGCGTCCGGCGCGAAGAAAGACACGTTCGGCAAACCGTCGAGCGAGGCGAGAAGCGCGGGCAGGAGCGCCGCGTTCTCGATGACGTAGGCGGTCGGCTCGCCCGTGGGGGTATCCGCCGCGTCGAGGCCGATAAGGCCGGGACGCACGGGCGATTCGAGCGGTGAATCGGTCAGGACGATGCGGCGCACCGGCTCGGCCCTGTCGGCGATGCGTTCCCATATGCCGATTGCCTGGAGCATCGCCCTTGCTGTAGCCGTGAGCGCTACGGTGCGCGGGTCGGCGGTGGCGGCGGCGAGCGTGCGTTGCTCGATGACCGCGATGGCGAACGCGCCGGGCGCCGACGCTTCAAGCGCACGGGCCAGCGCGAGCCCGACAAAACTGCCGCCGCTGATGACGATGTCGAACCGGCTCTTCTGAATATCGTTCACGGCCACCTCGCGTCAGGCTTCCGGCTAACTTGACAGATTTCGAAGGAGAACCGTTATCTCGGATGGAGAAGCTTAGGAAGGGCACCCATGCCGGCGGTCGATCAACTTCTGTCGATACTCGATCTTGAACAACTGGAACACAATCTGTTCCGTGGACGAAGCCCGCAAAACGGCTGGCAGCGCGTTTTCGGCGGTCAGGTGGTCGGGCAGGCGCTCACCGCCGCCTATCGCACGGTCGAAGATCAGGATCGCGTGGCGCATTCGCTGCATGCCTATTTCCTGCTCGGCGGCGACCCGAAAGTGCCGATCATCTACCACGTCGACCGCATCCGCGACGGCGGCAGCTTTACGACGCGTCGCGTGACGGCCATTCAGCACGGGCGGCCGATCTACACGATGGCCGTCTCGTTCCACGCACCCGAGACGGGCTTCGAGCATCAGATCGAGATGCCGAAAGTAGCCCAGCCGGAAGAGCTGCCGTCGGAAGAAGAGTTGAAGGCACGCCTCCTGCCGATTCTGCCGGATGTCATGCGCCTTTACTGGGAGCGCGACCGGCCCATCGAACTGCGGCCCGTCGATCTCTCGCGCTTCTTCTGCAAGGAGAAGCTCGAACCGAAGCAATATATCTGGTTCCGCGCGAACGGCGCGCTGCCCGACAATTTCCGGCTGCATCAATGCGTGCTGGCCTATGCGTCGGATTTTTCCCTGCTCGACACCGCGCTCGTCGCGCACGGCCGCTCGCTGTTCGAGCCGGACCTGATGCTTGCGAGCCTCGACCATGCGGTGTGGTTCCATCGTCCATTCAAGGCGGACGAGTGGCTGCTTTATGCGATGGACAGCCCGAGCGCTCAGGCCGCGCGCGGCTTCTGCCGAGGCAGCATCTTCTCGCGCGACGGGACGCTCGTGGCATCGGTGGCGCAGGAAGGGCTGATCCGGGAAAAGGCCGCGAAGTAGACGGCGGCGCCGCCGTCTCGCGACTTCGCCGCGCATCGAATGTCCAAAACACACGCGCCGCCGCGAGGCTGAATGGGGCAGACGCGGTTTTCCGACAAGACCCGCGACAAAACAGAAAGATTGTGCGCGCGCTACATCTCGCCCGCCGTCACGCCGCCGATGAGGTTTTCGCCGAGAAGGCGTTCGGAGGTGAGCGCGTCTTGTGGCGCCGCGCGAAGGCGCGACGGCAGCGCGGCCAGCCACTCGGCCCGCGCCTTGAGCGCCGCAAGCGCCTCTTCGCGTCCAACCTCGATGAAACGCACCGCCATGCCCGGCGCGAGCCGCCCCGCCGCCGCGATATCGGCGCCGATCACGGTCGCGATGCGCGGATAGCCGCCCGTCGTCTGCCGGTCCGCCAGCAAGAGGATCGGCTGCCCGTCCGGCGGAACCTGAAGCGCGCCCGCAGTCGTGCCTTGCGACGGGATCTCCTCGGAATTCAGCCGGTCGAGCGCTTCCCCCTTGAAGCGCAGCCCCATGCGGTCGGAAGCGGGCGAAACGGTGTAAGGAGCGCCTGCCAGAGCCTCGAACGCGCGCTCCGTGAAATAATCCGCATTCGGCCCACGCATCACGCGAATGCTCCTCGGCGCTTCGAAGCTCGCGTCGAGAAGAAGCGTCGGCGCGACGGGCGCGGCCTCACGCAAGAGCGGTATCGCATCGCCCGCCCGAAGCGTGCGGCCTTCGATGCCGCCGAGGCTGGCGCGCGCGTAGGTCGAGCGGCTGCCAAGCACGGGGGGAATGTCGAAACCGCCCGCCGCCGCGATGTAATAAACCGCTCCGTTCTTCGGTGGCGGAAATCGCAAGACGTCGCCCCTGTGCACCGTGACGCCGCGGAGCGGGCTCGCTGAAAGGACCGTCCCCGCACTCTCGATACGGAACGGCGCGGCGCAGCCCGCCAAGGCCAGCGTCGCGCTATCGGCATCGACGCGCAGGCGAAGGCCCGCGCCCATCGCCTCGATCGTGGCGGAGCCGGGCGCATTGCCAACGAGGATATTGGCTGCCGCAAGCGCTTCCGGATCGAGAGCGCCCGACACCGGAACGCCGAAACGCTGCCAGCCCACGCGCCCGCGATCCTGGATGGTCGCAGCGAAGCCGGGGTCGAGAATTGTCAGCGCCGGCCTCAAATTGCAGCCTCCGGAGCGGGCACCCATCCCTCGGCGACGCGAGCGCGCAGCGCTTCCGCCTGCTGCGCGTCGACCGCCTCGAAGCGGACGCGGTCGCCGGGCGCGAAAAGCGGCCCCTCCTGCCGGGACACATCCCACATGGGCACGGGTGTCCACCCGATGAGGTGCCAGCCGCCGGGGCTTTCGAGCGGATAGATTGCCGTCATGCCGGACGCGATGGCGATGGACCCGGCAGGAACGCGTGGGCGCGGCGTGGCCCTGCGCGGCAGGCGCAGCCGCTCGGGGAGTTCGACAAGATAGGCGAAGCCGGGAAGGAACCCAAGCATCGAAACGACATAAGTCTGGCTCGCGTGAAGAACGGCGGCCTCGGCCTCAGAAACCCCGGCCTCGCGGGCGACATCGCCGAGGTCAGGCCCCGAAGCGCCACCATAAACGCAGGGAATCGTCCAAAGGCGGCCGCCAGAGCTTGTTCCAGGCGGCATCGCGCACGCCGATTCGATTGCCGCGACGAGGCTTTCCCTCGACAGCACAAGAGGATCATAGGAAATCGTGAGAGAAGACGCCGCCGGTATGCTTTCCACATAGCCTTCGAGATGGCTGCCATGCAGCCTCTGCGAGATTTGAAGGATGGCAAGACTGATCGATTTGCTGTAGCCGACATCAAACTCCACGAGGACGGCGCTTTCGCCGCAGTCGTATACCTTCGGAGTCAAGGAAGATGGGGGGGCGGCGGCTCCGTCTTCTGATGGCATACGGTCATCCCCTTGAATTGAAGCAGGCGGAGCAAACGCCGGACCAGAACCTGCGACCGTGTGCGCAATCCGCGACGACATAACCGCGTGTTTCGCAAAAAACCTTGATGAAATTAGGTCCACCCCGAAGGCAATACAACCGCATCTCGCCAATCAAATGAACTTAACCCTCAACGTAGCGGTCGCTACCCGAAGCAAGCGGCCAATATAGCGCCTCAGCTCTCAGGTTGCGGCCTGTATCTTTTGCGCAACTGCACAAACGTTTTCCGCGCGCAGGCGCAGTCGAATCGCGGAGCTTATGATTTCCGCCGAGTTACCGCTGCGACATTGCGTACACGCGAAGCAGAGTTTCCTCGACGACAAAAACGGGTCTGATTTCCGAAAGAAGCGCTCAATCCGCGTACAAATTTGAGACCGGAATCCTTGAATGAAATCTTGAGTGGTTCCGGTGGTATGATATATAGCATGTATTCCGTCCAAATACGAAAGGCAGACGATTGTGAAACAAGCAAATAAGGTCAAGGATCTCGGCACAAAGCGTAAATCCGAGCCGCGCTGGCTTGACAAGGCGGAAATCCAGAGCAATCCATACAAAGGATTGGAGAGTGCAGCTCAAGGCCGAACCAGGAGCCCGCAAATGCTTGATGAGACGTTTGAGAATAATGAACTGGTCGAATTCACGACCCAAATCATTTCTGCCTATGTTAGCAATAACGCAGTCGTTGCGGGTGACTTGCCCAGCCTTATCGGCGAGGTTCATTCTGCCCTAACTCGCGCCTCGTCGAATGTCGTTGCAGTACCGAAGGAAGAGCTGAAGCCGGCTGTCGCCGTGAAGAAATCGTTGACGCCCGACTACATCATCTGCCTCGAAGATGGCAAGAAGTTTAAATCGCTGAAGCGGCATCTGCGCACGCATTATAATATGTCGCCCGAAGAATATCGGGAAAAATGGGGTCTGGAACCGAATTATCCGATGGTTGCCCCGAAATACGCCGAAGCTCGCTCCAATCTTGCCAAGAAAATGGGCCTCGGTCAGCGCAAGGGCCGCTAGAGCGCCCTTTCACATCGAACCTTCCTCCTTCGAGACCTGTTGTCGCCGCTGCTCCGCCCCTCGATCACGTGTTCTTCGATTTGAGGGGCGCAGTCCGGCTCGAATGACTTGCACTGCAACATGCAAATCACCGATAGTTCGCGAAACATGGTGGTCGGCGCTGGTGGCGGACCTGCGCGCGGACATCGGAGGGTTGGATGGCTTCGGAAATCGATTTCCGGGCGCAGACTATTATGCGCGAGCAACAGGAGCTTTATGGCTATTGGCGGGCCTGCGCGCAGTCGCGTCCGCTGCCGTCTCGCTTCGACATTGACCCGATCGCGATCCCTCATCTTCTCTCGGGCCTGAGCCTTCTCGATTGCGGCGACGATCTCGAATCCTTGCGCTACAGACTGGCCGGCACGCGTGTCGGCGCGATTTACGGCGCGGAAATCACGGGGCGCGCGGTTTTCGACATCGGCTTCCAGCACAAGCGCGACTATTGGCGCACGGTCTATCGCAGCGTCATCGAAGACCAAATGCCGATGCAAGGCACCGTGCGAGGTCCAGCCGCGGGCCGCGAGCATCTCCTCCTGATCTGGTTGCGCCTTCCGTTGAGCGGCCTTTCCGGCAAGGTCGAGCGCATTCTCGGCTACGACGCCGCAATACCGGCCACCTTCGCACATGGAGCGCCGCAAGCGCATATCGTCGGCGAGCGCATCGAGAAGCGGCGCGCGCGTCTTTAATCGGCCTGCATTGGTCGGCCCCGTCCGCGAGCCGAACTGTTTACGGCAGCTTTGTCTTAAAGGCCGCGTCGCGGCTCACCCAGCGAATTCCCGAGTGCTTCCGTGTCGTTAAGCCGGGTTTGGCAAGGATGAACCGTATCCGCGAGGTCTGCGCGACTGTTCCGCGAACGCCTTGTGGATCTGGCGAGCCCCTGATCGAGTCAAAGCCGCGCTTTATCTTGCTTGGTAGAGCTTCTGAATTTGACATTTGAGCGAGAGTTCTCGGCAAGCCGGACTCAAATGTCAAATTCGCTCCGCTAGAACCCGCCGAAGAAAGACGGGAAGCCGCCGCGCGACCAGCCGCCGCCTCCGCCGCCATATCGGCGCGGGCGCGGATTGCCCCAGAAGTCGCTCTCGCCACCGCTCCGTCTTGCATAGCCCTGGCTCGGCTGGCGCTTGCGGATCGCCATGCTGCCCGCCGGTTCGCCGCTCATGAAAACGACGAAATCGGTATCCTTACCCGTTTCGACGCTCGGGGCTTCATCGGTGATGATGAGCGACGAGCCCGGCAGCACCACGGCTGAAATCTTTTCGAGCGCTTCCTGCGGCACCGTGAGCCGTTCGAGAGCCGCGCTCGCGGCGGCGACATCGGTCGGGTGAGGCGGTGCTGGCGGCTGCTTCTTCTTGGAAGCCGCCTGCTCCTTCGTCTTCACATACGGTTCGACGTTGAGCGCGTCCTTGTACATCGAAACCACGGTCCAGTTCAGCGCGCCCGACCGCGACGTGTCGACAGCCGTGTAGACGAAAGAGCCGATGGGCTTGTCGGCATCGCGGATCGAAACCGGGCCTTCGTAGATCGGTTGATTGGCCTTGCGAATATAAAGGCGATGCGTCTTGCGGCTGATGAGCACCGAGACCGGCGCGGTGTTGAGTTCCGCCTCCTCTGCGGCACCCTGCGCCACGTTCTTCGCCTCTTCGGCCGCTTCCGCCTCCTGCCTTGCCGTTGCCGCTACGGCTGCTTTCGCCTCGGCCTGCGCCTTCGCCTGCGTAAGCCTTTCGCGCGCGGAAGCGAGCTTCGTGGTCGCCAGTTCCTTCGCTTGGGCCGCCTTTTCCGCCTTGGCATCGGTGTCGGCGGTCTCGATCAGCTTCGCCGTCGCAACGAGGTCGGCCTCGGCCTTCGCCACATCGCGCTCGGCGGTGGCGACGACCTTCAGCGCGGGCGCGGCCTCGGCTGCCTTTTTCTGCGCTGTCTGTTTCAGCTCCCTTTCGCGCCGGGCAGCGGCTTCCGCTTCGCCCGTCTTCGCCATCGCGTTGAGGCGCAGACGCTGCAAGAGGTCTGAGCCGTTATCGCGGCCGACGCTCACCGGAATACCGAGTATCGAAGTCTCGCCTTCGCTTTCGTTCGCGACTTCGCGCGTTCCGAACAGGAAGGGCTGCGCGATCGGAGCGGGAGCGATGTCTTCGCGCGTCACGATCACGCGCATGCCCATGTTTGTCAGGCCGAACAGACGCTGTGCGAACGAGCCCGGCAGCCGGATGCAGCCATGGCTTGCGGCATAGCCCGGCAGAACGCCCTCGTGCAACGCGATGCCTGTCCACAGGAGACGCTGCATATAGGGCATCGATGCATCGTCATAGAGGTTGGAATGATGCTCTTCTTTCTTCTGCACGATGCTGTAGATGCCGGGCGGCGTCTCATAGCCGGTCGCGCCGCTCGATACGGGGGACTCCAGCATCTTGCCGCGTGCGTCGTAGAGCGTGATGCGCTGCTCCTTCAGGCCGACGATGGCGAGAACGGGCGCCGCGCCATATCTCGGCCGCGTGTAATCGTCGTCGATGTAGCGGTTCGAACGGGCATCGGCAGGCGTCAGCGCGGGAGCGGTCAGCGCCGCAGTCACGAGAGCGGCAAAAGCACAGGACGTGATCAGCTTCAATTTCATGTCGTGGCCCTCAGAGATGCATCAAAGCGGCCTCGCGACGCGAAACCCGAACGAATTGAGACGAATGGTGCCGGGCGTGGCATACCGATAAGCCGAACGCAAAAGCCGGGGGTGATAGTTCCAGGAGCCGCCGCGCAAAATGCGAAGCTCGCAGGCGGCCTCCTGTACGGCCGCGCCGTCGGTCGGCGCACCTTCGTAGGTCGGGCGATAGCAGTCTTCCACCCATTCCCAGGCATTGCCGTGCATGTCGTGCAGACCGAAGGCGTTCTTCTGGAATGAGCCGACATCGGTCGTCTTCTGCCGGTATTCGCCCTGCTGACCGCCGGGATAGATGAAATTGGCGTCGTAATTCGCCTGTCGATAGTTGATGGTTCGCCCCGTGGAGAAGGGTAACGCGCGCTCGGCGACGGTCGTCTGAGCGCGTGCGGCGTATTCCCATTCCGCTTCCGTGAGCAGGCGATAGGGCTGGCCGGTCTTGCGCGAGAGCCACGAAACATAGGCTTGCGCGTCGTCCCACGAGACGTTGATCGCGGGCTTGCGGCCGCGTCCCCATCCCTCGTCGCCGGGCTTGTAGGCGCAGCCGCCATCCGCCACGCAGGCATCATATTCGGCGAAGGTCACTTCATATTTGCCCACCGCGAAGGCCGGAACCGACACGCGGCGTTGCGGCCCTTCGTCCTTGTTGCGGCCGCGCTCCGTCTCGGGCGACCCCATCAGGAACTCGCCAGCCGGGATGGGCACCAACTCGGGACAGTTCGGGCAATCGCGAAAAGTCTTGGGAGCGTCGACCCGCGCGGAACGCCGCTGTGCGTCGGCGCTTTGCGGCATGAACAGAAGAACAAGCACAACGATAAATGCGCCAATCATGGGATGCTTCCAATCGATACACTGCTCCACGTCTACTCCATGCATCGTTACCACGCGCTGAAATCGGGCGTGCAGGGCCGCCAACCGATGTCAAGACCCGCAGGCGTCGCAGGTTTTCGCAAGCCATGCCTAAAACTTTGCTTCAATATACGATCAACAAACTGGAATAAAAACCGATCGCCCGGAAGCAAAATATTCTTTATACGCCCTATGATTGCACACGCGGCGCGCCTCGCCCGCAGGCTGCGCGCGCACGCTTTCGGTGCGGCTGAACGCCATCGCCAAAAGCTGTTATCAATCGAAAGGTTGAGGCGAAAAGGTTCAGCATGAGACGCCAGCGCGCTTGTGTGGCCGGTTCGCCGGCGCTAACGTCCAACCCAAAAGCGTTCCGGCGTGCGAGACCGGGCCGCGTCTCCATCTCATCAGAAGATCGACATGTCCGTTTCCAAAAACACGTCGCCGACGCGACCGAAAGCCGTTTCCGAAGGCCAGACCGGCGATAATCGCCATGCCACGCCGGTGGCCGCACCGCCAAAATTCACGCGGCAGGAAGCGCTCCAGTTCCACGCGGAAGGCAAGCCCGGCAAGCTCGAAATCGTGCCGACGAAGCCGATGGCGACCCAGCGCGATCTTTCGCTCGCCTATTCGCCCGGCGTGGCCGTGCCGGTGGAGGCCATCGCCGAAAACCCGCGCCTCGCCTACGACTACACTGCGAAGGGCAACCTCGTCGCCGTGATCTCGAACGGCACGGCGATCCTGGGGCTCGGCAATCTCGGCGCGCTCGCCTCGAAGCCCGTCATGGAAGGCAAGGCCGTTCTTTTCAAGCGTTTCGCCGACGTGGACGCCATCGATCTCGAAGTCGATACGCAGGACGTCGACGCCTTCATCAACGCCGTGCGCTATCTCGGCCCGTCCTTCGGCGGCATCAACCTCGAAGACATCAAGGCGCCCGACTGCTTCATCATCGAGCAGCGCCTGCGCGAACTGATGGACATTCCCGTTTTCCATGACGACCAGCACGGCACCGCGATCATCGCGGCGGCAGGCCTCATCAATGCCGTCCACCTCACAGGCCGCGACATCGCCGATATCAAACTTGTCGTCAACGGCGCAGGCTCGGCCGGCATCGCCTGCCTCGAACTCATGAAGGCGCTGGGCGTGCGCCACGAGAATTCAATCCTGTGCGATACCACGGGCGTGATCTATCGCGGCCGCGAGAAGGGTATGAACCAGTGGAAGTCCGCGCATGCGATCGACACGAAGGCGCGCACGCTCGCCGACGCAGTCGAAGGCGCGGACGTTTTCTTCGGCCTTTCGGCTGCGGGCGCTCTCACGAAAGAGATGGTCGCCAGCATGGCTGACAAGCCCATCATCTTCGCGATGGCGAACCCCGACCCGGAGATCACGCCGGAGGAAGTGGCCGAAGTGCGCACCGACGCCATCGTGGCGACGGGCCGCTCGGACTATCCGAACCAGGTCAACAACGTGCTCGGCTTCCCCTATATCTTCCGCGGCGCGCTCGACGTGCAGGCGAGCACGATCAACGAGCCGATGAAGATCGCGGCGGCTTATGCGCTTGCCGAACTCGCGCGCGCCGACGTACCGGACGCGGTGGCGAAGGTCTACGGGCGTCGTCTCCGCTACGGACCGGATTACATCATCCCCGCACCTTTCGACCCGCGCCTCATCACGTCGATCCCGTCCGCCGTTGCGAAGGCGGCCATGGATTCCGGCGTCGCGCGCCGTCCCATCGTCGATATGGAAGGTTACAAGGTGCGCCTTTCCGCCCGGCTCGATCCGGCGGCGGGCTTCATCAACTCGATCTATGACGCGCTGCGCCTGCGCCCGAAGCGCGTCGTCTTCGCCGAGGGCGAGGAAGAGCAGGTCATACGTGCCGCAAGTTCTTTCGCGAACCAGAAGCTCGGCACGCCCATCCTGATCGGCCGCGAGGCGCAGATCCGGCAGGCGTTCTTCATGGCGGGCGTGAACAATCAGGAAAGCTTCGAGCAGCACAACATCGCGACGTCGGAGTACAACCAGCAATACGCGGAATTCCTCTACCAGCGGCTTCAGCGCAAGGGCTATCTTTACCGCGATTGCCTGCGCCTCGTGCACAACGAGCGCAACGTCTTCGCCGCCTGCATGGTGGCGATGGGCCACGCCGACGCGATGGTGACGGGCGTCACGCGCAACTGGTCGACCGCGCTTCAGGATGTGCGCCGCGTGCTCGATCCGATGCCGGGCCGCCGCGTGATCGGCGTCTCGGTGATCGTGAGCCGGGGCAAGGTGGTGCTCATAGCCGACACCTCCGTGCACGATATGCCCAATGCTCAGGAGCTTGCCGACATCGCGGTGGAAGCCGCGGGCGTGGCAAGCCGCTTCGGCATGACGCCGCGCGTGGCCATGCTTGCCGCCACGACCTTCGGCAACCCGCAAAGCGACCGGTCGGATCAGCTTCGCGGTGCGGTGAAGCTGCTCGACGAGCGGGGTGTCGACTTCGAGTATGACGGCGAGATGGCGGCGGATGTGGCGCTGAACCGCCGTGCGATGTCGCTCTATCCGTTCTGCCGCCTGTCGGATACGGCGAACGTGCTCATCATGCCCGCCTTTCATGCCGCGAGCATCGCAACGAAGATGCTTCAGGAGCTTGGCGGCGGGATCGTGATCGGCCCCATGCTGGTCGGTCTGTCGAAGCCGGTGCAGATCGCCTCGCTCGGCTCGTCCGATAACGACCTCGTGAACATGGCGGCGCTCGCAGCCTTCGACGTCACGGGTTGATCGTTCGCAAAGAAAAACCCGCCGCTCTTGCAAGCGGCGGGTGCGATGGCAAACAAGAAGATCGACACGATCAGTCGTCGCGATAGATCCGCTCGCGGCGCTCGTGCCGCTCCTGCGCTTCGAGGCTCAGCGTCGCGACGGGGCGGGCGTCCAGCCGCTTCACGCCGATGGGCTCGCCAGTCTCCTCGCAATAGCCGTATGTGCCGTCCTCGATCCGGCCTAGCGCCGCATCGATCTTGGCGATGAGTTTCCGCTGACGATCGCGCGCGCGAAGCTCTATCCCGCGATCAGATTCGTAGCTCGCACGGTCGGTCACGTCGGGATGCTGGGTTGAATCCTGAAGAAAATCGAGGGTTTCCTTGCTTTCGCGAAGAATCTCGTCCCGCCAATCCAGAAGTTTCTTCCGGAAATAAGCGCGCTGGCGCTCATTCATGAAAGGTTCGTCTTCAGATGGCCGGTAGTCCGGAGGCAGATCGACTGCTCCCATGTCGCCCCCTATCGCACGAACTCCCGCCAAGTCTGGCGGGGTCTTGAAGACGCTAAAAACTTACAATCGCGATGATTGCAGCCCTTATGACGTTCAACGCGTTCCAAGTCAAGATCGTAGCACTGCCGCGAAGGCCCGTTACACTTCGCCCGCATCTTGCCACAGTTGTTTGTTCATTCGCCCCTCTATCAGAAGTTGGGCGTTCATATTTGCCGACCCACGGCGCGTTGCAGATTTTGCTTCGGAACCCGCCCTTCGCCGCGCCAAAGGACGGATACCGCCCGCGTTCATATGGTTACCAAACTCGCAATACGCAACCTCGTTCACGATCGAGCCCGCTTTCTCGTGACGCTTGTCGGCATTCTGTTTGCCGTCGTCCTGTTGGCGGTCCAGCTCGGGCTGTACCTCGGCGCACGCAAGATGATCGTCGATACCATCGATCACGCGGGCGGCGATATCTGGATTGCCGCCTACGGCTCGAACAGCTTCGAACAGGCGACGATCCTTCACGGGCGCGAACGCTTCGCGGCGCTCTCTGTTCCAGGGGTCACCGCCGTCGAGCCCATCGTGGCCTCCTTTGCTCCGTGGACGCGGAGCGACACAAGCACGACGAGCGTCGTCATCGTAGGGGCTGACGGCACGTTGCCGCCGTGGAATGTGGTGGAAGGCGCGGTGTCCGCCATCTCGCCCGATGGCGTCGCGGTCGACCGCACCTATGCCGACACGCTGGGTATCTCCGGGATCGGCTCCGTCGCCGAGATCAATGGCCAGCGGCTGCGCGTGGATGCCTTGACGGATGGCATCCGCTCCTTCACGACCTCGCCCTATATCTTCATGTCGCTGGCAAAAGCGCGGGAGCTTCTTTCGGTACCGTCCGACCAGGCGACGTTCTATCTCGTGACGGTGCAGCCGGGCGTCGACATCTCCGGCGTGAAGCGGGCGCTCGAAAAGAAGCTTCCCGGCACGTCGATCTTCACCAAGGCCGAGTTCCGGCAGACGAACCTCGATTACTGGCTGTTCGGCACCGGCGCGGGCGTGGCGTTGCTAGGCGGCGCGGTGCTCGGTCTCATCATCGGCACGGTTGTCGTCGCGCAGACTCTCTATTCCAGCACCAAGGATCATCTCGCCGAGTTCGCCACCCTGCGGGCGCTCGGCTCCTCGTCCTTCTATATCCACAAGGTGATTCTCACCCAGGCGACTGCCAGCGCGTTCCTCGGCTATGGGCTCGGCATCGCGGTCTCGTTCGCGGTGGCGCGGGCAAGCCTCCATACGCCCATGCCAATCATGCTGACCCCGCAGCTCGCCGCGATGCTTCTCGTCGTCACCGTCGTCATGTGCGCGGTGTCGGCCCTTTCCTCCATTTTCAAGGTGACCAAGATCGATCCCGCCATGGTGTTTGCACGATGAGAGCGTTTCCCATTCTCGAAGCCCGCCAGATCGTGAAGGAACTCGGTCAGGGCGAAGGCAAGGTGCAGGCGTTGAAAGGCGTCGACCTCGCGCTCTGCGAGGGCGAATTCACACTGCTGATGGGCCCCTCCGGCAGCGGCAAGACCACACTGCTGTCGATCCTCGGATGTCTGCTGACGCCCACATCCGGCACGCTGACCCTCGGCGGCGAGACGGTCACCCATCGTTCGGCGGAAGATCTTGCCGACCTGCGCCGTCGCCATCTCGGCTTCATCTTCCAGTCCTACAACCTGTTTCCGACGCTTTGCGCGCTCGACAATGTGCGGCTCGGCCTCGACGTGCGCGGCTTTTCCGCTCGCGAGTGCAAGGAGCGCGCGGCAGAAGCGCTGATCGAGGTTGGCCTCGGGCACCGGCTCAAGGCTTATCCCGGCACGCTGTCGGGCGGCGAGAAACAGCGCGTCGCCATCGCGCGCGCCATCGCCCCGGAGCCGCCGGTCATCCTCGCCGACGAGCCGACCGCTGCCCTCGATACCGAAAACGGCTACGCGATCATGGAGCTTCTGAGCCGCGTGGCAAGAAAGGACGGCCGCGCCGTCCTCGCCGTCACGCATGATCCGCGCACCATCCCCTTCGCCGACCGCGTGATCGAAATAGAGGATGGCTGCATCTCGGGAGAGCGGAAGAAGCACGCCGCAACCGTCATCCCGGCGCGGCCGAGACAAGCGCAGGCGGCCCACGGCAATGCCGCCGCCTATCAGGAGAGAAAGAGACAAGCGCATGCGTAATTTCCGCCTCGGTTCAGTAGCGCTCGTCTCCGGCTCGGCCGGGCTCGGCCTCGCCATCCTCATCGCCACCGGTGTCTACCAGCCGGGCGGCGCCCCCGCCTGGTCGGAGCCTCAGCTCGCCTCGCCCGTGACGCCACTCTGGGCGGCAGCCGCGCCGGGCCGGGTCGAACCCAAGGGGCGCGAGCTTCGCATCGCCGCGCCCGTGCCAGCCGCGATAAAAGATGTTCTCGTCAGCGCGGACGATCATGTGCGGCAAGGCGACCTGCTGTTCCGTCTCGATGACGGGGAACTGGCTGCGAGGCTCGCTGCGCTCGAAGCGCAGGTGGCGGTGAAAATCGCCGACCGCGACGACGCGAAAGCGAAAGGCGGCGCGCTCGACCGCCGCAAAGCCGAAGACGCGGTCTACGATGCCGAGCGCGAAGCCTTCGACGCGCGTATGGACCTCGACGCCACGCTTGCGAACTGGAAGCACTACAAGGCGAGCGAGCCCGATGTCGCGAAGGCGCGCACGGCTGTCGCGAATGCCGCCGACCGGCTCGAACGCGAGCGGCAGAAGCTCCGGCGTGTGGAGGAGCGCGATCTTCCGGCGCTGACCCGCGAGGAAGCGGCCCTTGCCGCCGCGCGCGCCGAAGTGACCGCCGTTTCCGCGAACCTCGAACGCCTGCGAGTCCGCGCTCCGGCCGACGCGAGCGTGCTCAAGGTCGAGGCGCGCGCCGGAGAGATGGCCGCAGCTGGCGCGCCGCTCATCCTGCTCGGCGACAGCGACCACATGCAGGCCCGCGCCGAGGTGGAAGAGCGCGACGTCCGCAAGGTGTTCGTCGGCCAGCGCGCGGTCGTGAAGTCCGAGGCGTTCCCGGATCGCGTCTTCGATGCGCGCGTCTCGTCGATGGCAAAGACGCTCGGCAGCCCGCAGCTGACCTCGCGCGGCCCCCGCAAGCATACCGACGTCGACATTCTGGAAGTGGTCCTCGACATGGAACCCGGCGGACCGCTGCTTCCCGGCATGCGCGTCGATGTGATGTTCCGCGACGCCGAGAGCACCGAGCAGACATCTCTCTCGACCGGCTCGGCCACGCGGTAGACGGCCCGGGAAACAGCCATTCCGGTTCGATCACTGCGAATGGCTCCGCCGGCTCAGCCGTACGCCGCCTATTGGACAGGCGCGGATGGAGCGGGGTTGAGGAAGGGCTTCAGCTCATTTTCCTGCGGGGTCGTCGGCTTGTCCGGCCTGGGACGATAGGGCAACGCCGCCCCGTAACCGGTAAACGGCAGCGGCGCGAACAGGCGATCTACGTCCGCGACCGAGAGATACCGGCCCGCGCAATCGGGTTGCCACCCCGCGCGAAAGCGCACCTGGATATCGCGGTAGGCGACGTTCACCTCTTCGCCGCCATAGGACGCGGTGCCGAAGAACATGTGACTCGACGGCAGGCAGAAGCCCTTCACCAGCAGCTTCAACTGATCCGCGAACCCGACGAATCGCTCGGCGAAGCTCCGCCCCACGCGATCGTAGGTCATGACCGGATTCGAGCCGGGCCATATGAAGAGAAAGCGGAATGTGTTTGCGGAAACCGGCGCGATGTTCGTCAGCGCGGCGTCGGGCTGACGGCGCGAGACTTCAAACAGCTCCGTCATGCTCTTGGGATCGAGCGAATTGATGATCGTCTTCGCCTGATCCCCCGCGCTTGCTGGGGAATGGAGCGCGAAAAGCGCAATGAATGCGGCGGCGGGGGCCCGGAACGAAAGATGTCGCATCATACTCCTGATATGGGGGCTACGTTGCATTTCCGCCAACATAATCCAGCTATCTTGCGCGGAAATCGGCCCTTCACCGAAATGTTGCAATCGACAAGCCGGATTTTTTCGCTTACACAGGCGAAATTCCAGCTCAACTGGCGCGGCGGCTTGCGCTTTTCAGCGCGGCAAGAAGGTGCCTTTGATCGCCGTAGAAGGATTTCGCAGAGATGAACATCATCCAAACGCTTGAAAAAGAGCAGATGGCGCAGCTTGAGGCAAAGCGCCGCATCCCCACCTTCCAGCCCGGCGACACGCTGCGCGTCAACGTGAAGGTCGTCGAAGGCAGCCGCGAACGCGTTCAGGCCTATGAAGGCGTCTGCATCGCGCGTTTTGGCGGCGGCTTCCAGGAAAGCTTCACCGTCCGCAAGATTTCCTATGGCGAAGGCGTGGAACGCGTGTTTCCGCTTTACTCGCCGCTCATCGACAGCATCACGGTCATCCGCCGTGGCAAGGTTCGCCGCGCGAAGCTGTATTACCTGCGTGGCCTGCGCGGCAAGGCGGCCCGTATTCCGGAACGCACCGACAACCGCGCCAAGGCGCTCAAGGCCGAATTCAAGGGCTTCAAGCGTCCGAAGGGCAACCCCGACGACCTCAAGCTCATCAAGGGCCTGCAGGCTGCTGACGAAAAGCGCCTCGCCGAGATCAATGTGATCAAGTTCGAGCAGCTCGCGAACCTCACCGATGAGGAAATCGCCCTCGTCGACGATTACCTGAAGCTCGGCGGCCGCCTCGAGCGCGAGGATTGGCCGGGCCAGGCGCTGAAGCTGCTCGCCGAAACCACGGCCAGCGAAGTTCCGGCCGAAGAAACGGCCGAGGCGTAAGCGCTTCGCGGCGAACTTCGCCGAATACCTGATTGGCAGCGGCATCAGAACCGCTCAAGGACCGCTGCGGCGGTCAGCTCCGGCCGGGCGACGCCCGGCCTTTTTTGTGCCCGCCGTTTGTCGACATCTGAAACGCGATGCGCCGCGTTCGTTTCAGGCATGATGTGCCGCCCGATGCCGCCGCGGCAGGCCGGAGAATTGCGCCGCTTCCATCTTCCGCGAAAAATGGTACACAGCCGCCTCGGCACGATCCGGGAAAGCGGCGGCGCTTGCGCGATTCCTCTCATGCGCGGACAAGACTGGCGCGCCTCTCCTTCGAATCGCGGCAGGGCAATGCAGGATGACATCATGAAAAGGCTTTGTGTTTTCTGCGGATCGAGCCGGGGCGTCGACGGCGCTTATGCCGAGGCCGCGCGGCTGCTCGGCGTCGCGCTCGCCGAGACCGAGATCGGGCTCGTCTATGGCGGCGCCGCCGTCGGCCTGATGGGGGTGCTCGCGGATGCCTGCATGGAGGCGGGCGGCACGGTAACGGGCGTCATCCCTGAGGCGCTGGTGCGCAAGGAAGTCGGCCATGCCGGCTTGTCGGACCTTCGCGTCGTCGGCTCGATGCACGAGCGAAAGGCGCTGATGGCCGAGCTTTCCGACGGCTTCGTCGCGCTGCCGGGCGGCATCGGCACGCTTGAGGAGATTTTCGAGGTGTGGACGTGGGCGCAGCTCTCCGACCACGAGAAGCCCTGCGCGCTCCTCAACGTGAACGGCTTCTACGACGGCCTGAGCGGTTTTCTCGACCACGTCGTAACGCAGGGCTTCCTTCGTCCACTCCATCGCGACATGCTGATCGTGGTGGACGAACCCGGCGCGCTGCTCTCGGCGCTGGAGGCTTACCGCGCGCCCGCCGCCGTCAAGTGGATCGGCGAGGACGAATATTGAGGCCGCACCGCCGCGCCCGTCGAAAGCGGCATCGAAATCGAGCGGCTGTTCCAGACGTCGCGTTAGGGTAAGGCATCGGAACGGTCACCGCGTCGCGACGAGGAAGAAGCGCGGGAACGGCAGCAGCACGGTGCCGTCTTCAAGCGCCGGGTAGCCCTTCGTCAGTTCTTCGCGATAAGCGGCGAGGAAAGCCGTTTGCTCGTCCGCGTCGAGCGGCTTCAGAAACGGGCGCGCCCCGGTGCCCTTCACCCACTCCACGATGGCGTCGTGGCTCTCCATGACGTGCAGATAGGTCGTCCGCCAGATGTCGACGCGCGATGCATATGGCTTGAGCAGGCGGTAATACCATTCCGCGCGCGGCAAAGGGCTTCGGACCTTGATCGCCTTGCCGAGCTTCGCGACATAGGCGGGCGTGGCCGCCACCGCGCGAAGGCTCGCATGCGACGGCTCGCCGAGGTTGTCCGGCATCTGCACGGCGAGCGAGCCGCCTTGCGAAAGCCGTTCGGCGAGCCTTGGCAACAGCCGCTCGTGCTGACCGACCCATTGCAACGACGCGTTCGCATAGATCAGATCCCATGGCCCCGGTTCGCTCCACTCCTCGATGCGACCGAAACGGAACTTCACGCCGGGAAGGCGCTTCCTCGCCGCGTCGAGCATGTCGGCGGAACTATCCACGCCGACGATGTCGGCTTCCGGGAAGCGCGCGGCGATGAGTTCGGTGGAATTGCCCGGCCCGCAGCCGAGATCGGCGGCCCTCGCGATCACATCGGCCGGAACGGCGTTGAGCAGGTCGCGCGCGGGGCGCGTGCGCTGATCCTCGAATTTCAGATATTGCTCGGACGACCACGGCATGCACGCCTCCGATTGCGCCCCGCTCAGGCGTTCGGCGCGTGCGGGAAGCTTATCATGCGTCGGGACGTCGAAAAAAGCCGCTGTTCAGGGCTTGCGGAAAAAATGAAGCGCGGTGTCGCCGTAGACGCGCGTATCGACCTGCTCGAAGACTTCCGGCAGCGCGACAGCCACGTCTGCGCGCTCTTCCAGCACGCAAATCGCGTCCGGCGCGAGCCAGCCGCCGTCGAGCGCGGCTTTCAACGCAAGTTCGCCGAGGCCCTTCGCATAGGGCGGATCGGCGAAGACGAGTTGAAAGGGCTGCATCGGCGCCGCAACCCCGAGCTTCGTCGCATCGCGCCGCCAGAGCTTGCTCGCGCCCGTCAGCCCAAGCGCCTCGATGTTCTCGCGGATGGCGCCGCGTGCCGCCGCCTCGTCCTCCACGAACAGGCAATAGGCCGCGCCGCGCGAGAGGGCTTCAAGGCCGAGCGCGCCCGTGCCCGCGAAGAGGTCGAGCACCCGCGCGCCTTCAAGCGGCGGGCCGTCGACGCCGTGCGCCAGAATATTGAACAGCGATTCGCGGACGCGGTCCGAGGTGGGCCGCGTCGTCATGCCGTCGGGCGCGGCGATGGCACGCCCGCGAAATCGCCCGCCGACGATCCTCACGCCTTATCGCCCCGCGGTTTGCGCGGGCCACCGCCCGTGGCCGGCTTCGACGGGCCAGCGCGCCGGGTGAAAGGTTTGCCGCCCTTGCCGCCAGCGCCGCCGCCGGGCTTGCCGCCGCGTGCGCCGAACGACTTGCGCGCGCCGAAAGATTTGCGTTCGCCGCCTTCGCCACCACTGCCGTCCCGTGCCGGTGCATCACCGGACCTGGCCCCGAAAGGCTTGCCGCCCGCAGCGCTCCGGCCCGAAAACGACTTCGCACCGTCTCGTGTACCGAACGGCTTCTTGCCGAACGACCGCCCACCGCCCGACGCGCGTTCGCCCTCCCCTTGCGGGGCACGGTCACCGAAACCTTCGCGGCGGTCGCGGAAAGGCTTGTCGAAGCTCTTGCGCTCGCCGCCCGCGCCCGCGTCGTTGCTGCGGCTCCGGTAGGCGGGACGCTCGCCGCCCGCACGGTCGGGCCGTGGCCCGCGCGCAGTATCGCCGCCATCCTCCGACCTGCGAAAGCGCGGCCTGTCTTCGCCCGCGGCCCGCGAAGGCCGCTCCGCGCGGTCTCCCTCCCGTTTTCGGAAAGCCGGGCGGTCGCCCCCGTCGCGAGGGCCGAAACTCTTGCGCTCGCCGCTGCCTTCGCGCGGACGGAAGCTCCGGCGTTCGCCGCCCTCGCCATCTTTCGCGAAACGCGCGGGGCGCTCGCCATCGCTGCGGCTGCGGAACGCCGGGCGCTCCGCACCATCTTCACGGCGCACGAACGGCCGACGTTCGCCGCCCGCATCGCCGTCGCGCGGCTTGCGCTCGAAGCGGCCCTCGGGGCGCGCATCGCGGTTGAACGGGCGGCGCTCGCCACGCGCATCGCTCGGACGCGACGGCCTGCCCTCGCCACCCTCCTCGCGCCTTTTGAAGCGCGGCGCCGCATGCTCCTCTGTCGTCGCGTCGATCCGGGGCGCCCATCCGCGCGTCGGCGCGTCGCCGCCTCGATCCGCGCCGCTCTCCGCCTCGCGCCGCCGGAATGGCGGACGGTCGCCGCCGTCCGTACGAGAAGGACGCTCCGACCGGGCGCCGTCGCGTTTGCGGAAAGCGGGACGGTCGCCCGCATCACGGGGATTGAAGCGGCTCTCGCCCTCCCCTTCGCGCCGTGTCCGATACGGCTTGCGCTCGCCGCCATCGCCGTCTCTCGCGACACGGGACGCGCGGTCGCCTTCGGCGCGGCTGCGGAACGCCGGGCGCTCCCCGCCGCTATCCTCGCGACGCGCAAACGGACGACGCTCACCGCGGTCGCCATCGCGCGGCCTGTCGAAACTCCGTTCGCCCCGATCACGCGGGGCGAACTCGCGCTTTTCTCCGCGCTCTGCGCGCGGCGGCTTCGGCACCGGCACGAGTTCGACGATGGGGGCTTCCGTGGCGTCTTCGGACAGCACGCGCCGCTGCCGCATCTGCGGCTCATCGACGACGCGGCGCGGACGCTCCGGCTCGTCCGGCTTGCGGCGCAGATAGGTCGGCTTGCCGCGCGAGGGCGTCGGAAGGCGCTTTTCCTCGCGCACGACCTCGCGGCGAACGCCGAGCGAGCGGGCGAGGCGCGGGCCAAGTTGGTCCTTCAGGACGCTCGTTTTCACTTCCTCGACCTGGCCGGGTTCCAGATCGCCGAGCATAAACGGGCCGAACGAGATGCGAATAAGCCGGTTCACCGTAAGGCCGAGGTGCTCCATAATGCGGCGCACCTCGCGGTTCTTGCCCTCGCGGATCAGGAGCGTGATCCAGACGTTGTCGCCGGTCTCGCGTTCGAGCGACGCTTCGACGGGGCCGTAATTCACGCCCGCGATCTTCACGCCGTCCTTCAGCTTGTCGAGCGACGCCTGATCGATTTCGCCGAAAGCGCGCACGCGATAGCGGCGCGCCCAGCCGGTCGACGGCAGTTCCATATGGCGCGCAAGCTCGCCGTCGTTGGTGAGGAGCAGCAGCCCTTCGGTGTTGAAGTCGAGACGCCCTATTGAGATGAGGCGCGGAAGGTTGTCGGGCAGCGCCTCGAACACCGTCGGGCGGCCTTCCGGGTCCTTATGGGTCGTCACGCGACCCTTCGGCTTGTGGTAACGCCACAGGCGCGGCGGCTCGCGCGCGGGCAGCGGATGGCCGTCTACGGCGACTCGGTCGGCGGGTGAAACGTCCAGCGCGGCGCTTTCTATGATCGAGCCGTTGACGGAAACCCGCTTTTCCCCAATCAGAACTTCAGCGTCTCTTCGAGAGCAAAGCCCTGATCTGGCTATGACTTTTGCGATCCTCTCGGCTCCCGCATTGTCCTGATCGCGTGTATCGTTCGGTGAAGGCATGATGTGAACCAATAAAAAAGGCTAACCTTCCGAAAACCGCAAATGATTCGGCGAGGTTAGGAGACAGAGACATGCGGCGAGAGAGGATTATAAAGGCTGTCAACAGTTTGCGGGAAGCCCTTCATGCCGCGCAGATTCGTGAATTGCTGCGAGTCGCTCGAACCGGCCAGCAGGCCGATGGCGTGAACCGCACACAACGCATACTTCTCGCATATAACGAGTTCACGCGCCACTATCAGCAGTTCGGCGACGAAGAAAAAGACCTCATGACATTTTTCGGGCTTAACCCGCTGCTGGATCTGGCTTTCTGGTCGAGCCTCATCGATGGCGAGCAGGCCGTGAACCGGAAGCTTCTGTCCGATGTCGACGTCGGTGCGTACAACGTCATCTTCGTCATGCCGAAGCTGCGCGAACTCCTCACGCGCGACACCGACAAGGGCGAACTCGTCATCGCCGACGCGCAGGGCGTGGAGCGCGAGATCAGGCGCGTGCGCGTGCTGATCGCTGAGAAGGAGCGCTCGCTGACCGATCCGCAGATCGTCATCAACGTCATCCGCTCCATGGACGAGCTTTACGGCTCCCTGTCCGCGCTCCATCCCGATATGGGCGTGAGCCTTGCCATCGGCTCCATCGACTCGGGCGGCGCGAAGTCCTTCGATTTCTTCGGCGCAGGCGTCGTCATGGACGACCTTAGCACGCTGCTCGTCAACGTCTGGGACCGTGTGAAATACTCGCCCGAAGAGAATTTCCGCTATCAGATCGAGGTGGCCATGATGGCGGCGGGTTTCGTGTCGCGCATCAAGGAGGCGCAGGCCCAGCAGATCATCGGCGAGGAACTCGCGCAGCGCACGATGCGCGTCGTCGCGAAGTCCATCGAGACGCTGTTCCGCTCGGGTGCCTATACGGAGGAGATGGACGCCGGCCGCGAGGTGCGCGCAAGCACCGTGCTGAAGCCGCGCACGCAGCTCATCGAGTTCAAGCATGAAGACCGCGCCGACGTGAAGCGCGACGATGCGCGGCTTGAAGCGCCCGGGCCGTCAGCCGTGCCGATGCCGAAAGCCGCCGACATCCTGCGCGATCTCCAGGATCAGCTCGACCTCAAGGAAACCGCCGAGGCGGCGTGACCGCGCCGAGATCGACAGAAGACAAATCCCGGCCGATGTGCCGGGATTTTTTTTGTCGCGATCCATTCTTGTTTTTATTCTAACGCGTTGTTTTTTATAGATTATCTTTCTTAAACCTCTTAACCGGTCCGGCAACTTGTTATATAGTCGCCAGAGCCCCGCTTGGGCTTGCGCGATTTTTAACGCTGGGTTGTTGCGATGGCTGTTCAGAAAAAATCGATGATAAGGAGTGGAATTGGCGCCATCACCTCGCTGATCGGGATCGTGTTGCTCGTTCTCGCCGTTCTCCGCTGGCGCCAAATCGAGTGGCCCGCGATGCTGTGGCTCATCGCCTTCTTCGTTCAGACGGCGATCCGTGCGCCTTACTCCATCCGCAACGCGAAAAACACGATCTCGACTTCACAGAAGGATGCCGTCGAAGTGGCGCTTCTTATGGGGATGTTCGCCACGATGATGGTTCTGCCGCTTCTCTACCTCGGGCTCGGTGTCTTCGCGTTCGCCGATTACGGGCTGCCTGAATGGGCGGCAGCCGTTGGCGCGGCGCTCATGGCGATTTCGCTCTGGATCTTCTGGCGTTCCCATGCCGATCTTGGCCGCAACTGGAGCCCCGGCCTCGAAGTGCGGGATGGACATGAACTCGTGACGAACGGCATCTACGCCCGCATTCGCCACCCGATGTATGCGGCGATCTGGGGAGCCGCCGCCGCACAGCCTCTGCTCGTCCAGAACTGGATCGCGGGATTTCTTGTTCTTCCGGCTTTTGCTCTGATGTGGTTCATTCGTGTTCCGAAAGAGGAAGCGATGATGCGGCGGCAGTTCGGCCCGGCCTACGACGCGTATTGCGGCAGAGCCGGACGGCTGTTTCCGAAGGGATTTGCGTAAAGGGGCAGGCTCAAGGCGCGTGAAACCGAACAGATACATGCGGGAAGCGCTGACCGAAGCGGAGCGCGCCGCCGCTTTGGGCGAAACGCCGGTGGGTGCCATTGTCGTCGCGCCGGATGGAACGATCGCGGGGCGCGGTCACAACCTTGTCATCTCGGTGCGCGATCCTTTCGGTCACGCGGAGATGCGGGCGATCCGGCAAGCCTGCGAAGCTGCCCAGAGCGAGCGCTTGCCGGGATACGATCTCTACGTGACGCTGGAACCATGCACGATGTGCGCTGCGGCGATTTCGTTCGCGCGAATAAGGCGGCTGTATTTCGGCGCGTGGGATGAGAAAGGCGGCGCGGTGGAAAACGGCGTGCGCTTCTTTTCGGCGAGCACATGCCATCACGCGCCGGAGATTTACGGCGGGATCGCCGAAGCTGAGGCTGCGGAGTTGCTGCGAGCCTTTTTTCGGGAGCGTCGCGACGAGCGCGCTCAGGTCAACGCGTCGCGAACGCATCGGAATTGAAAAGGGAGGGTTTCCGTACCCTACCGACTATTTCGGTGCCCGCTTCGCAAGAATGCGCTGAAGCGTCCGGCGATGCATGTGCAGACGGCGCGCCGTCTCGGAGACGTTGCGATTGCAAAGCTCGTAGACGCGCTGGATGTGCTCCCAGCGAACGCGGTCGGCGGACATGGGGTTTTCCGGCGGCTTCGGCTTCGTCTCGCCGGATGCGGTAAGCGCCGCGAGAATGTCCTCGGCGTCTGCCGGCTTCGACAGATAGTCCACCGCGCCGAGCTTCACGGCCGTGACGGCGGTGGCGATGTTGCCGTAGCCCGTCAGCACAAGGGAACGGCAATCCGGCCGCGTCTCCCTGAGAAGCTTGATGACTTCAAGGCCGTTGCCGTCGTCCAGCCGCATGTCTACCACCGCGTAGGCGGGAGCGGCTTCGCGAATCGCCTGCTTGCCGGCTTCAAGCGTGTCGGCGGTGCGCACGGCATAGCCGCGAGCCTCCATGGCTTTCGCAAGCCGCGAGAGGAACGGCTTGTCGTCATCGACGATCAGGAGCGAGTTGTCTGTCCGTAGGTCCGGACTTGCGAGAGTTGCCATGAGCTGCCCATTTACCTTTTTGTCACATCTCACATTGTGTCGCACTATACGCCACAAAAATGCGACGCACAAAATTTAAGCGACACAAGCCAAATCTTTCCTGCAACTTACAGCGCTGCAGCAAGTCTGTCACGCGGCCAGGAAATCTCAACGATTGCGCCCGTCTCGGGTGCCGGACGGTTGGCGATACTGATTGAAGCGCCCGAACGCTCCAGCAGCGTTTTCGCGATGAAGAAGCCAAGCCCCATGCCGTGCTCCTCGTCCTCCGCCTCGGCGCGTGGCCGGTTCGTGACATACGGTTCGCCCAGGCGATTGAAGACCGTCGGATGAAAACCGGGGCCGTCGTCGGCGACACGCACCTTGACCTCCTCGGCGTTGTAGGTGGCATCGACCGTGACGCGCGTATTCGCGAATTCGGCAGCGTTGTCGATCAGATTTTCCAGGCTGTGCATCAGCCCCGGATTGCGCAATATGATCGGCTCGGAAACCGATTTCCCGGCCGGAGACGTGTCGCCGACCGTCACGATGATGTCGGTTTCCGGCGTTCTCAGCGGCGCCACGACCTCTTCGAGCAGATGACGCAGGCGCATCTGCGAGAAGATTTCGTCCTGCTCCTCCTCGCGACCCGCGCGAGAAAGCTGGCTCAGGATCTCCCGGCAACGCGCGGCCTGGGTCTGAAGCAGTTCGATATCGTCGCGGATGGGGGCGTCTTTCGGGATTTCGCGTTCGAGTTCGCGGGCGACGAGTGTGATCGTCGAAAGCGGCGTGCCGAGTTGATGCGCGGCGGCGGCGGCGAGGCCGTCGAGCGCGGTGAGACGGGTTTCCCGCGCCAGAACCATTTCGGTCGCGGAGAGCGCCTGCGCCATCTCGCGAGCCTCCTGTTCGATGCGCCACGCATAGATTGCCATGAAGACGATGCATGACACGACGGCCGCCCACAAGCCGACCTGATAATCAGTCGGAAGCACCGGCGGCTCGCCCGCCCAGGGAAGCGGCCAATGCCATATCGCGAGGATCGTCGCGAGCACCACGGTCAGCGCCGCAAGCGAAGCCGTAACGCGAAGTCTCTGGGTGGAGGCCGAAACGGCGACCGGCACGATCAGAAGAAATATGAACGGATTTTCGATGCCGCCGGTGACGAGCAAAAGCCCGGTCAACTGGAGCATGTCGAAGCACAGCAGGGCAGCGGAATAGCGGGTGGAGAGGAGTTGCGAGCGCGGAAACGCCACGCTCAGCACAACGTTGAGCGCAGCCGACAAAAGAATGAAAACGAAGCAGGCAACGAGAGGCACCGGGAATTTGAACCCGTAATACAGAAGCAGGATCGTGCCCGTCTGTCCGGCCACGGCGAACCATCGGTGCCTGATCGTCGTGCGAAGACGCAGGCGGCTCGCCTGTGCACGAGGGCTGTCTGCCGGAAAGCGCAGGATGTCCATGAGTTGAACCTGTTTACTTGGCGCTGCCAGCCGCGTTAGATCGTAACGGCAGCACGCTTTCTTACGTCATCGACGGCAAGTGAGTTGTGCCGCGACGACCCTTCTATGCCAAGCGCGGCCGAAATCAATGGCGTTCCCTATTCAATCGATGGAGTACACCATGAAACGCAGCTCCGTAATCGTGATAGCGCTCGCCCTTCTCGGGGCCGGGGGGGCGGGACTTTATGCATGGTCGCCCCCCGCGATTACAGGCCCAAGCGAGACAAGGCCGCTGATCGGCGGCGCTTTTTCGCTTGTCGACACGAACGGCAAGCGCGTCACCGACGCCGACTTTCGCGGCAAATTGATGCTGGTATTCTTCGGATACACTCACTGCCCGGATGTCTGCCCGACCGGGCTTCAGCAGGCGGCGGATGTGCTTGCGAAACTCGGGCCCGATGCGGGCGAGGTCGTGCCGGTGTTCATCAGCGTCGACCCCGCTCGCGATACGCCATCGGTCATGAAAAGCTATGTCGAGCAGTTCGACCCGCGCATCGCAGGATTGACCGGCGACGCGGCAGAGGTGGCCACCGCCGCCAAGGCTTACCGCGTCTATTATCGCAAGGCGGGGAGTGGCGACGACTATTCCGTCGATCACTCCGCTTACGTGTATTTGATGGATCGTAACGGAAAGTTTATTACGAATTTCATGTTCAACGCCCCCGTCGATGTAATGGTCGACGGACTTAAAAAGCAGATCGCCGCCGACAATGCGCGAGACGCAATTGCGCCCCCGACTAAAAGTTAATATCGATACGCGTTCTACCCGCGTACCCTTGGAGTTGTTCATGGATCGACTTTTGTGAGGTCGATCTTTGACGCGATTGGCGGGTTGTCCTTCCAATCAAGCATTTCGAGGGGAGGATCCGGTGCTTTATCATCTCTATGAGCTGGGCCACGCGGCCATGTCGCCGGCTCGAATGGCAGCAAGTTCCACGCGCCTTATGATGCGAAATCCGCTCAATCCCCTTTCCTATACCGAGATGGGACGCAACGCGGCCGCCGCGGCCGAACTCGTCGAACGGACCACCCGCCGTTACAAGAAGCCGGCCTTCAACCTGCGCTCATGTACCGTTGGCGGCCAGAGCGTCGCGATTGCAGAAGAAGTCGTCTGGAGGAAGCCGTTCTGCAACCTCATCCATTTCAGGAAGGCGATGCCGGAAGGTGCGCGGCATGATGCGCCCCGCGTTTTGATGGTCGCGCCGCTTTCAGGCCATTACGCCACGTTGCTGCGTGGCACCGTTGAAGCGATGTTGCCTCACGCAGACGTCTACATCACGGACTGGACCGATGCGCGGCTGGTGCCGCTTCGCGAAGGCGGGTTCGATCTCGACGACTACGTCGATTACATCATCGAAATGATCGAGCTTTTCCATGGCGACGTGCATGTGATGGGCGTCTGCCAGCCGGGTGTGCCCGTCATGGCGGCGGTGGCGCTGATGGAAGCGCGCAACCATCCTTTCGTGCCGAAAAGCGTTATTCTGAAGGGAAGCCCCATCGACACGCGCGTCAGCCCGACGGCTGTCAACCGGCTCGCCGAGGAGCGCGGCACGAACTGGTTCCGCCGCACCGTGGTGACGTCCGTGCCCTGGCCGAACGAAGGCGCGGGGCGTCTCGTCTATCCGGGATTCCTGCAACTCACGGGCTTCATGGCGATGAACCTTGACCGCCACGTGAAGGCTCACAAGGATCTGTTCTTCGATCTCGTGAAGGGCGACGGAGACTCGGTCGAGAAGCACAAGGAGTTCTACGACGAATATCTCGCGGTGATGGATCTTGCCGCCGAGTATTATATCCAGACCATCGACCAGGTCTTCGTAAAACACACCTTGCCGAAGGGAGAGATGCGCCATCGCGGTCATCTGGTGGACCTCTCGGCCATTCGCCGGGTGGCGCTCATGACGATCGAGGGCGAGAAGGACGACATAACCGGACGCGGCCAGACCGAGGCGGCGGTTCATCTTTGCACCGGGCTGCCGGAAACGAAGAAACAGCATTACACCCAACCGGGCGTCGGCCACTACGGCATCTTCAACGGCTCGCGCTATCGCACCGAAGTCGTGCCGCGCATTTTCTCCTTCATCGCCGACCATGACGAGGGAGGCGATTCCACGGATGCGCGCGGAGGAAGCCTCACCCGGCTCTGGCATCCGTTTGCAGGCGAAGGCGAGGAAATCGGCGCGACAGCCGGCGAACGCGCGGAAGACTGCGAAAAGATCTCTTCAACGGTCTTCGAGGCTGCCTCTGCCTGACCATGCAGCGCGCCCGGCTCAATCAACCGGGCGCGCCATGCTTTTTGAATGCGACGCATGTGTTTGCGGCCATGAAACGGTGGCGGCTCAAAATCCGAAAGGCCGCGCCATCATCCGGCTCGCCGAGGAGGGTCAGCGCGTCGATGCGAAACGGCTCCCGCAGGATCGGCGCGAGATGCGGCTCCAGCGCTCGCCGAACGGCTTCGCCGTCGCCTCGCTCAAGGGGCCCGGCGAGGGAGATGTGGAACCGAAATGCGCTCAGCACATAGGGGTAGCCGAAATCCTCCAGATACGCCCGTTCGCGCCCCGTCATCGTGTCGATCTCGCGGGCGGCGCGATCCGCGCCGGTGAGCGGCGCTCGGAAGCGGTCGAAATGCGTCACGCATTCGGCGGCGAGCCAATCGACGGCGGCGGTTTCATCGCCAGGTGCCAGAACAACGTAACGCTGATGCCGCATGAAGGGCAGCGACGCAGCCTGCGGCGCGCGTCGCACCTTGCAGAACGCGTCGAGCGCGCGTTGCATATCCTCGATGGTCATGCCTTCGCGGAGACGGAACGGCGCCTTGAGCGTGGCATGCAGGCCATACCGCGCAGGCGCCCGTTTCGCGCGCTCGGCGAGAGCGGGATCGAGACCGAAATTTTCGCCCCCGAACCAGGCCGAACCGAACGCATCGAACGCACTGCCCGGTTCCGGCGTCCAGTAGATCGCATAGCGGCGGAAACGGTCTGTCATTCTTGATCCAGCTTTTCGTTCGACGCGGCTTCCTGACCTGAGCGAGCGCTTCACTCGCCCAGGAAACGCTTCGACACCGAGCGTTCCGCTGTAAGATGAGCGGCGTATCGGATGCGGAGGGATTTCGTGAGCGACACGACCAGAAAAGACACGGCCATCCGTGCCGACTATCCTCATCATGCGCCTATCCAGACACGCTGGATGGATAACGACGTTTATGGCCACGTCAACAACGTGACGTATTATTCCTATTTCGACACCGCCGTGAACCGCTATCTGATCGAGGCGGGCGCGCTCGACATCGAGAAAAGCGCCGTAATCGGTCTCGTGGTCGAAACGTCATGCCGTTATCGCGCGCCGATCACCTTCCCGGAAGCGGTGACGGCGGGCATCCGCGTGGCTCGCATCGGATCCTCGTCGGTGCGTTATGAAATCGGTCTGTTCCGCGAAGACGAAGACATCGCCTGTGCCGAAGGCCACTTCATCCACGTCTATGTGGATCGCGCGACGCGCCGCCCCGTGCCGTTACCTGATGGGTTGAGAGCCGCGCTGATGCCGCTGCGGGTATCGGAGACCTGATGGGTTGGCCCCTTCCGGACCAGGCCAGCCGCCGCCCCGGAGAACCTTCCGAAAAACAAGACCACGCTGCGGCGGCCGAACCGCAACGTGGTTGCCAGAAGGCATCCGTGAGCGTCGCAGATCCCCCCGGAAGACGACTCTCGCGGACTTGACGTTACGAATGGAGTCAGGCGGCCTTTTCGCCCTTCCTCATCGGAATGATGTAGGGGCGCTGGCGCCACAGTTCGCGCGCGGCCTTTTCGGCGTGGAACGGGCTGGCGAATTCGCGGCCTTCGAGATCGTTGAAGGCGTGGAGCGCAGACAGAAACCGGAAGGTATTCGGCTCGTGCTTCTGACGCACGATGATACCCACGGCGTTGCCTTGCAATTCGATGACGTATGCGTCGGACATGGAAGTTCCCTTCGCCGGAGAAAACCGGCGTTTCAAGCTGAATGAGGTCTTTGAAAACGCTGGAGCGCTACGCGCGGGAACACATCGCGGTGACGGCCGAGAAGTGCCGGAGGGAGTGTTTATGCATGATTTTGTTCTGCATTGTCTTTCGGACCCGATGCGATGTGGCGAGAACATCTCACAGTGCTTCGCCCGGATCAAAGATTTTATTCGCGTGTGAAAGGGTGTAGAGCCAGGAAGGAGCAACAATTTTTCCGATAGCGCGACTATATATGCAACAATTCTAGCGCAAACCTTACGGAGCCGCGAAAAGGCGGAAAAACCTGACAAAAAAGCAATATTTTTTCGCAGACCGGTGCAATTAAAGACCTAAAGCGAAAATTATTCTAGATCGCACTATGCCGCAGAGAATAGGCTCAGCGCATCGGTCGGCGCACGCAGCATCTCCACGGCTGCCAGCACCTCACCGCTCGCGCCGCTGTTCACGAAGAGCCGTCGAAGAAAGCGTCGATAGCGGACCGGACAGATAAGACCAGGCCGGGGGCTTCAGGTTCGGAAGCGCGGCTGCGCAACTCTCAGGCACCCGAGAGCACGCGAAGCGATGCGCCGCGGGCGATGCAAGCGCGCGATGACGCCAATGGGGGCGATCCTCCACCGCGATCGGCACCGTCTCGAAGATTGTTTCCCACTCGTTCCAGCGATGGAAACCGGCGAGGTTGTCCGCGCCCATGAGCCAGACGAAGCGAGCGCGCGGCATGCGGCGCCGGAGGTGGCGCAGCGCCGCCGCCGTGTAGGCCGTGCCGATGGCCGCCTCGAAGGCCGTGACCTCGATCTTCGGATGGCGCGACACGGCGCGAGCGCGCGCGATGCGCTCGGCGAGCGGCGCCAGTTCGCTGTGATCCTTCAGCGGGTTTCCCGGCGTCACCATCCACCAGACGCGGTCGAGGCCGAGCCGCTTCATGGCGTTGAGGCTGATGAGCCGATGCGCGGCATGCGGCGGATTGAACGAACCGCCCAGAAGGCCGATGCGCATGCCCGGCGCAGCATGGGGCGGCCTCAGATCGGCATCGCTGATCCCGGCGGGGCGGGTCATGCCGGGCGCGTCTGCCCGTCGCCGCGCACCACATATTTGAAGGTGGTCAGTTGTTCCACGCCGACCGGCCCGCGCGCGTGGAAGCGTCCCGTCGCGATGCCGATTTCCGCGCCCATGCCGAACTCGCCGCCATCGGCGAACTGTGTCGACGCATTGTGCAGCACGATGGCGCTGTCCACCTCGCGCAGGAAGGTTTCGGCCGTGGCTGTGTCCTCTGTGACGATGCTGTCGGTGTGATGCGAGCCGTAGCGCTCTATGTGCGCGATGGCTCCCGCGACGCCTGACACAACCCTCGCGGAGATGATCGCGTCGAGATATTCCGTCGCCCAGTCCTGATCCGTGGCGGGAACGACGCGCGCATCGACCGCGCGCACAGCCGCGTCGCCGCGCACCTCACAGCCCGCGTCGAGAAGCGCAACGACGAGCGGCGCAAGCAGGCGATCCGCCGCCGCCTCGTCCACCAGCAGCGTTTCCGCCGAGCCGCAGACGCCCGTCCGCCGCAGCTTGGCGTTGAGCACGATGGCACGCGCCTTCTCCGGGTCGGCGGCCTTGTCGACGTAGACGTGGCAGATGCCTTCGAGATGCGCGAATACCGGCACGCGCGCTTCCTTCTGCACGCGCTCGACGAGGCTCCTGCCGCCACGCGGCACGATCACATCCACCGCGCCGTCGAGCCCTTCAAGAAGAAGCCCGACAGCCGCGCGGTCGGTGGTGCCGATAAGCTGGATCGCCGTTTCGGGAAGACCGGCAGCGCGCAAGCCTTCAACGAGGCAGGCATGGATCGCGCGGTTGGATGCGATGGTTTCCGAGCCGCCGCGCAGAATAACGGCATTGCCAGCCTTCAGCGCGAGCGCGCCCGCATCCGCAGTCACGTTCGGGCGGCTTTCGTAGATCATGCCGATCACGCCGAGCGGCACACGCACGCGGCTGATGCGAAGGCCGTTGGGCCGCTCCCATGCCGTAATGGTCTCGCCGACAGGATCGGCGAGCGCCGCGATATCTTCGAGGCCCTTCGCCATGGCTTCGACGCGGGCGGGCGTCAGCGTCAGGCGGTCGATGAAACTTTCCGGGCGACCCGAAGCGCGGGCCGCCTCCTTGTCTTCGGCGTTGACTTGGAGGATATCGTCACAGCGCGCGCGAAGAGCCGCCGCCGCCGCAAGAAGGCCCGCGTTTTTCTGCTCCGTTGGCGCGAGAGCCAGCGCGCGGGCCGCTTTTCGCGCGTCCCGCCCGATCGCGAGAAGTTCGGTTTTCAAAAGGCGCTGGTCGAGTTTCGTGTCGGCGATGGCGAGCGTCATGGCTTCCGTAAGGGTCGGAGTTCAAGACTCCTTATTAAGCGCAACGCTGCGTTCTGCCAACCGGCTGCGCAAATAGAGGCGGGCTTCGTCGAACGCCGCCCGTGTCTCGAATCCTCGCGCGGGGAGCGCGATCCCCTGCCGCTCGCCGAAAACGACCACAATCGTCTCGGGCAGAAACGCCGCGTTGGAAACCTGTTCCCAACCGATCAGACCGCTCGCGCCGCTTTTCTCCCATTGAATGCCGTCATGGCGAAGATCGAACGCGACCGGCTGCTGCGCCATGCCGCTTTTCCGAAACGCCGCTTTCTCGATGAGGTTGGCGCGAACGACAACCTCCACCGCAACGAGAACGCCCGCGAGCGCCACCGCGAACCAGAGCGACCCGTTTTGAACAGCCGTCAAAGGAAGCGCGATGATGAGCACCGAGGAAAGCACGGTGGCCGCAAGCAGATGCAGGCCGAACCGCGTCAGGAAGCTTTGCCCCCGCAGCGTTCTTGCGATGTCGAGATAATCGCCGAGTGCGTAAATATAGCTCGCCTTCATCCCCTGCCCGCCGCATCGATTGGAGCGTCGACGCCCTCACTGCCTCTTGCGTCGCGTCGTCCGAAAAACCGCGCAGCGCTTTCCGGCGATGCTTAATCGAGGTCGTGCAGCAGCGCCAGATCGTCGCGATGGATCAGCGCGGCCCTGCCTTCGTAACCGAGCGTCGCCTCGATCTCGTGCGAATTGCGCCCGGCGATGCGCGCGGCCTCGTCGGCGCTATAGGCGATGAGCCCGCGTCCGATCTCCGCTCCGTGCCCGTCGCGGACGATGACCGCCTCGCCGCGCTCGAATGCGCCGCTTACGCCGGTTACGCCCGCTGGCAACAGGCTGCGGCCGGAGCGGAGCGCACGAGCTGCGCCGTCGTCGATGAGCACGACCCCCTTCGGCTCAAGCGTGCCCGCGATCCAGCGTTTGCGAGCCGCGACCGGGTTCGCCGAAGCGAGAAACCATGTGCAGGGCGCGCCGTTGGCCAACGCGCGCAGCGGATGATGCCCTTTGCCGCTCGCGATCACCATGTGGGTGCCCGCAGAGACGGCAAGCTTCGCGGCGGTGATTTTCGTCACCATGCCGCCGCGTGAAAGTTCCGTGCCCGCGTCGCCCGCCATGGCCTCGATTTCGGGCGTGATCTGCGTCACCACGCCGATGTGCTTCGCGTCGGGGTTCTTTGCAGGCGGCGCGGTATAGAGGCCGTCGATGTCCGACAGAAGCACGAGGCAGTCCGCCGTCATCATGGTCGCGACACGCGCCGCGAGGCGGTCATTGTCGCCATAACGGATTTCGGCGGTGGCCACCGTATCGTTCTCGTTCACCACGGGAACCGCGCCGAGTTTCAGAAGCGTCGCGATGGTGCTGCGGGCGTTGAGATAGCGGCGGCGCTCTTCGGTATCGCCCGGCGTCACGAGGATCTGCGCCGTGGTGATGCCGCGCTCGCGAAACACCGTCTGATAGGCGTGCGCGAGCGTCACCTGTCCGACCGCCGCCGAGGCTTGCGCCTCTTCGAGCTTGAGCGCGCCGGGAGCGAGCCCCAACGCGCGGCGCCCGAGCGCGATGGCGCCCGACGACACGAGAATGACTTCGCGCCCTTGCGCCTTCAGCTCCGCCACGTCGTCGCCGATGGCTTCAAGCCACGCCTTTTTCAGCGTGCCCGTTTCACGGTCGGTCAGCAACGCCGAACCGATCTTGACCGCGATGCGGCGTGCGTTTTGCCATTCGGGCCGCGTGTCGATTGCAGCGCGCGCGGCATGTGTCTCGGAGAGCGTCATGATGGCCTGAAAAACGCCGAATTGCGCCGCCCGTCAAGCCGGTTGCGTTTGAGGCCGTTTGGACGCGGCGGCGGCTGCGAAGGACAGCGGCAGCGCGGTCGTGAACTTGATCTGCTCCATCGCAAAGCTGGAACTGACGTCTGTCAAGTCGATCTGCGAGATGAACGCCTTGTAGAAGCGATCATAGCTCGCGATGTCGGGCACGACCACGCGAAGCTGATAATCCACGGCGCCGCTCATCCGGTACGCCTCGACGATCTCGGGGAAGCTTGCCACCACTTTCTGAAACCGTTCCAGCCAGACGGCATTGTGCTGATTCGTCGTAATGGCGACGAAAACGGTGACGCCCGCGCTGACGCTCTTCGGATCGAGAAGCGCGACGCGGCGCTGGATTACGCCGTCCTGTTCGAGCTTCTGGATACGCCGCCAGCACGGCGTCGTCGACAGACCGACCTTCTTGCCGATTTCCGCGACAGGAAGCGTGCTGTCTTCCTGCAAAATGGTGAGAATTTTGATGTCCATCAGGTCGAGCATGGGCAAATCCAGTAAATTCTTTCTGCAATGCGCCTGTCTGCGCAATCAGTGCCCACACTACAATTGATCGACGGCCTTGACTAGAATATTTTTTCCCAACGTCCCCTGCGTTAAATAGTCACCTTCAGGCCGTCATCGGCCACCATGCAAACGCGCGTATCGATGTGACCCAGCGCCGCGAGCATTTCGTCACTCATATGGGTCAGGAGATAACGCTTTGCGCCAATGGACGGAAATTTCGCCGCCAACCTCAGATAGTCGAGATGCATGTCGACCCTCGTGCTGTACGTCGAACATTCGACGAGATACAGATCCGCGCCGCGACCTGCCGCGATCACGCCGCCGCAAAACCCGCTATCCCCGGAAAAGCTGAATTGCTTGTCGCCGTCGCTGACCGACAAGGCGAGCGAGGGCGAACCGGAAAAATGGTCTACCTCGAACGCCTCTATCAGAAGGCCGCGCCATTCGACGGCGAAACCCGGATTAAGGTCGCGAAAGAGAATCTCGAACCCCTTCTTCCCGCCTAGAATGCCTGGGTAGACGCATTCCATCAGGTTCCCGAATCGATTTTCGATGCCGGGGGGGCCGAGGATTTCCATCGGCTTGTCCGACCGGTCGATGAACATGCGTTCGAGAATGAGGGACGGCAGGCCGCCGAAATGATCGCCGTGACAGTGCGAGATCAGGATCGCGTCGACATCGGCGGCGCGGATGCCGGCCTTTTTCAACGCGTGCGGCGAAGTCGCCCCGCAGTCGATCATGAGGCGGCCGTGTGAAGTATCGAGAAGATAGCAGCTGTTGAACCGGCCGCCGGAGGCGAAAGCGTCGCCACAGCCAATGACTGTCAGATCCATACGAGCCTCATGCTTTGGATGAAGGACGGGCGGAAACATCGGCATACCACCGGGCGAAATGCGGCACACCTTCGGGCACGGCAAGCCGGGCGGGCTTCATGAAATCCGTCGCGACCATGGCTGTAATGTCGGCGACGGAAAAACGCTCCCCCGCGAGGTACGGCGTTTCGGACAGCCTGCGATCGAGGGTGCGAATGATGTCGGAAACGCGCGGCTTGTTGGCCTCGGCCCAAGGGGCGACCTGCGGAACCTCCAGGCTCGCCATCGCCGGGTGGGTATGCCGGAAATAATGCATGACCGGAAAAAGGAAATTTATCTCCGCAATGCGATTCCACATTTCGATGGTGCCGATTTCGAGCGGGGTCTGCCCCAAAAGCGACGGTTCGGGTTGCAGCGCCTCGAAGTAACGGCAGATGGCCATCGATTCACAAATTGCCGTTCCGTCGTCCAGAACAAGAACAGGAACGCGCTGCACCGGATTAACCCGGCCGAACGCCTCCGACTTGTGAGCGCCGGTCATGATGTCGACGTCCTGGTAAGGAACCGCGATGGCTTTTTCAGCCAGAAACACACGGACACGGCGGGGATTTGGTGCACGCTTCTCGTCGAGGATCTTCATTTTTTTAACCAGGCTCCGCGAAAGTCTCAAGTGTCGCGGAACAAAAACGACCTTTCAAGCGGATAAACAAATATCAACGCAATATTAGCACTTTGGCGCGATCCTTCAGGAACGGCGCGTGCCTTGGGCAGCAGAGCGCAGAACTCCCTCCAGAAAAGTGGATGATGGGTTGATGAGTACCGCTCGTTCCTTGAGATGGCGTCGATTCAAGCAAAATACGAGCAACGTTGTTCCGCAACAGAGTGAACCCCCTGCGGTCAAGCACGATTTCGCCTACGACCTGTTGATCATGTTCGTACGCAACGAAACCGTTGCTGCGTTGACCGTTCCCATTCTCGCCATTTTCGTCGCCGCCACCATGCTGAACTGGGCGGCGGAGCCGCGTCAGCTTCTCCTTTGGCTTGCGACCATCTTCATTTCCGAGGGCATACTTCTCGCCCTCTGTCGGCGCTTCAAGCGCCAGCCACGCGAGACAGTCGATCTCGTGCAATGGCGGCGCAACCTTGCGGCTGCTGAATTCCTTTACGGCGTCTGCTGGGCGGCCGTGGCTTTCACCCCTTTCGTGGTGCAATCCCAGGCAGCTTTCTTCTTCCTGTTTGCGGCGCTGACCGTCGTTACCGCGATCAGGATGATGTTCGCCGCCTCCGTGATGCAGATCCTGCATGCCGGGACGGCGCCGGTAACGGGCGCGCTCGTTTTGCGCTTCCTGATGACGGGCGAGCCCTTTTACTGGGCCCTCGCGGTCGTTGCGGTCGGCATCCACTTCTACTTCGTCTTCCTCGTGAAGAACCTCCAGCGGACCGCGCTTTCGATGCTCGATTACCGCGCGGAGAAGGACAGGCTCATCGATGAACTGGAGAAGGCGAAAGCCGCCTCCGACGAGGCTCGCGTAAGGGCGGAAGCGGCTAACGTGGCCAAGTCGAAGTTTCTCGCCAACATGAGCCACGAGCTTCGCACGCCCCTCAACGCGATCATGGGCTTCTCCGAAATGATCAAGGATGAAGTTCTGGGCCCGATCGACAACGAGAACTATCGCTCCTACGCCGCCGACATCCACGAGTCCGGCAGCCACCTTCTGAAGCTCATCAATGAGATCCTCGACCTGTCGCGCATCGAGGCCGGCCGATACGAGCTGACCGAAAAGCCGATCGACGTCGCCGCGACAGCGCTCGAAAGCCTGCGGCTGTTGCGCATCGATGCGCACGCGAAGAACCTGCGTGTCGTGACCGACTTCCGGCCCGACATGCCGCGAATCATGGCCGACGAGCGCGCGGTCCGTCAGATCTGCCTGAACCTCCTTTCCAACGCGATCAAATTTACGCCCGAAAGCGGCCTGATCGCGGTTCGGGCGGGTATCCTGCCGAGCGGCGAGGCTGTGCTTTCCGTGCGCGATAACGGCCCCGGCATTCCGGAAGAGGAAATCTCGCAGGTGTTGCGTGCTTTCGGGCAGGGATCTCTCGCGCTCAGGACCGGCGAAAGCGGAACGGGCCTCGGACTTCCCATTGTCAGCGGCCTGGCCGAGCTTCACGGCGGACGGTTCGAGCTTCGCAGCAAGCTCGGCGTTGGCACCGAAGCTTCGCTCATTCTGCCGAAGGCCCGCGTCCTGCCAGCCGTGCCCCAGCCGCGAAAGCCCGCGCCGGCTCCGCAACCGGCCCCGACCGCCGATGCGGTTCCGTATCTGATACGCGGCGCCGCCTGACACCTTAGCATTCCGCCAGGATCGCGTGAAAATGGCCGGGGTTACCGGCCATTTTCGTTCTGGCCCTGGCGCTTATCGCGTCTGCTGGCCGCTTCTAGTATCGGGAAGATTGCGCACCTGATCGCTGTTCAACCTTAGCTTGATGCGGTCCGCCATCTGCTGAAGCTCGTCGGAGGTGATGTTCACCACCCGCTCGCCGAGACCGAGCAAGCGGCCGATCTCGATCTTGACCGACTTGATGCTCCCGTCGGACGCGCGGTCGACCTGCACGACCTTGCCGAGATTGACACCGTCGGCGCTGAACACAGGCATGTTGCGCATGTCCGACTTGCCGGATTGCGCTTGCTGTTGGCCCTTGCCGTTATCCGCCGGTGCGTTACCCGATGCGTCCATGCGGCCGCCTTGCGCCGACGCCATCATGCCGGGATACTGCTTCGCGGCGGCGACGATCATCTGACACGAAGGCGGAAGCGACGAAACCTTCTGCCCCATGCAGGCATCACGGTTTTCCGCGTCACCGCATTGCGTGCGGATCGCGGCGCGGCAGGAATCGGCGACGTCGCGGACGGCGGTCTGCATGGATCGGGACACGCGCCGCAGCGTGAAGCGGCAACGGCGGCTCAACTGGTCCGAGTAGGCTTCCATGCAAGAGGCGATGCGCCCGCGCCCGGGCGTCACTTCTCCGCAGAAACGGTCGATGTCGTCGCCGCACGCGTCCTCGATGCGGCCCATGGCCATCGCAACGCGGTCGCGAAGCTCGGAGCGGGACAGGCGGTCGAGGATGTCGTCGCGGCGGCTGGTGCGGGAGCCTTCATCCATGCCGCCGCTCGATCCTTCGCGCCGCTGCATGGCCCCACCCGTCGGGCCTCCCCCCATATCCATCTGCTGGCCGCCGCCGCTCTGGCCGCGCTGCTGCTGCGGCTCCTGACCCATCGCGGAAAGCGGCGTCAGCGCGAGCGCCGCCACAAGAAGCACTGCTTTGTACATGGTCGTTCTCCGTATTGTTTGCTGTCGGTCCTCCCCGCCCCGACCCGGCTCGAAGCTCACGACTGCGTCGCGGCTCGTCCGATTTTCAGAAAAATCGCCGTTCAGAGTTTTCCGTCGTCGTCGTCATCGTCGCCTTCATCGGAGTCTGGCGCGACCCGATCCTGAATCCGCGCAATCAGAAGCCTGACCTCTCCGTTTTTCCGCAGCCTTTCAAGAATGAGTTCGCGGATATCGTCGCTCCGGTCAGCCATGCGATTGGCACCGGACTGAAGGCGCTCTTTGATGCCTCCCTGCATTTCACCGCGCATCTCGTCACGCATGACGCTCCGGCCCGGGCAATCGCCGCGTCCCATCATCCCGGCCCGATCGCGCATGCGATCCATCATGTCGCTGCGCGGAGCGCCCCATCGATCGTACATACCGCCCTGCATGCTGCGTTCACGCATGGCCTCGACCAGCATCGCGCGCAATTCCGCGCGGGCCTCGGGGTCGGCCAGCATTTCGCGGAGAGCGGCGCGCCGCTCACGCCTTTCATAATCGTCGCGCATGCGATCCCTGAGGCGTTCGCTCCATTCGCCGGCGCGTTCACTCATGTCGGCGCGCGCGCCCGAATAGTCCGAGGCGTCCCAACCGCCGGCGGACGCAGATACAAGCGGTAGACAAAGTGCGCAAGCGGCAACTAGAAAAGCCGCCCCCGATAGCATCGATTGTCGTCTCATGGCTGATTTCCTCTGCTCCCAAACTGCGTTGATGCGATTTAGGGCAAAAAGTGCCGTGGAAGTCCACGATACTTGGAGGAATATCGCGGAACAGGCGACGATTAGTGAAGTATTGTATAATAGAGTATTTCCTTTAGTCTCCATTTTTGGAAAATTGGTGTGTTTCATCCAAGACCTCTTCGCGGTGCGGCGGAACCGCAGCCGAGCCAGGCGCCTTCATGACGAAGGCGCAATGACCGCGCGGAAAACCTCGACATTTGCCTCGGGCGTGGATATGCGATGACCCGGGTGAAAAGGGCGATGGCTGCAATCGGAGTACCAGCGCCGTCGCGATCGAGCGCGGGCGCAAAGGGCTTCTTCAAACGGCCCGGCACAAGACGACCTGCCCAAGCGTTGTGAAACGCTTTGATGTGGCGCGACGTCCGGAGCGACCTGTGTAGGGCGCTCGTTCAATTCCCTCGGCCTCGGGAAGGGTGGATTCAGGAAGTTCCAATGGCAACGACATATTCCCTGCAAAATATCCTCGCGCCCGACACCGGCGACGCGCGCCAGCGCCCTTACGACCGGGTTCTCGTGCGCGACCTCGTTTTGCCTGCCCGTATCGGTATCTGGAACGAGGAAAAAGGCATCGAGCAACGCGTGCGCTTCACGGTCGAGCTTTCCGTGCTCCCGGGCGCGCATCGGCCGGGCGATCTGTCGAGCGTCGTGTCATACGATTTCATCATCGACGGAATTCGGGACGCGGTGGCCGCGGGGCACGTCCTTCTGACCGAGACGCTGGCCGAGCGCGTGGCCGAGCATTGCCTCTCGCACCGGCGCGCGATGGAAGTGCGCGTCGTCGTGGAGAAGCTGGACCGCGTCCCCGGCGCCTCGCTCGGCTGCGAGATTATCCGCTTTCGTCCACATCAACCTTGACGTGCGCCGTGGATATCAACCGCCACCCATGATAGAGCGTTCCGGTGCGGAGGATTGCCCATGACGAACGCTGGCGCGCAGATCACGCTGAACGTGTTTTCGAATTGCTCGGAAGTGGATGTCCGAAAAATCCCGTTGCAGGAGACGGTGGAAAGCTTCGTTGCCTGCTTCGGCAGCGACGCAGTCGCGCGGACGCGCTATTTCGTCGACCCCTTTCCCTTCAAGCGGAGCTACGATGCGCTTTGCCGGCGGATCTCGGAGTTTCACAAGCCGCTCGGCCCCTTCGAGATTCATTACACATATGGCCTCGCCTTCGGTTATCGCAAAAGCATCGTGCTGAGCGAGACGGATTACGCCTTCCAGCTCGAACATGACTGGCGTTTCAACGCGCCGCTGATTCAGCATTCGATCGAAGATCTGCTTGCAGCCATGCGAACGGGCGGGATCGATCACCTCCGTTTCAACCTGCGTGCGAACGCCGTCGACCGGTACGATGTCGAACTGGAAGAGGCGAATTTTGCGTCCGTGCCGATGCTGCGCACGCCGATGCGATCCAACAACCCGCATCTGATCCACATCCCCACCTATCGCGAGAAATGGCTGCACCTGATCGACCCGGCGCGTGGCAAGTCGCGAGGCGTCGAGGAAAATCTCTGGCGCGTTCCGAACTCCGCGATCTACGGACCGCTGAACCATCCCGCCACGATCGAGCACAACGATGGACGCAGGCGCCTTCGCAAGCTCGGCAAGCGGCTTGGAAAGCCGACCTTCAATTTCCTGATCCGCAGCGGCGCCATGGAGGCGGCCTTTACGGTCGAGGATTTCCTGAAGCGCCGCCTCGGGCACGCCTGAAGCGCTCCCCGGTGGATTTGGACGCTTTCAAGCGCTCTTCAGCCCGCTTGCGGGCGGCCATGGTCGCCCCCTTCAGCGGTCAATAACCATCGATCTGCCGGTAGTACTCGTATTGAAGCGAGAAGATCGCACCGAGCACGCCCGCCGCGATGGCGATGTTGCGCCCCCCTTCGAGAGCGCTGAACTTGAACCTGCGCATATCGAACGGTGCGAACAGCGGCGCAACGATCAGCTGGAGGACACCGCGCACGAACCGGGACGCGACCTCCGGCCCATGCTTGCGCAGCGCGGCACCGAACCCTTTCGTCTCGCGGTAATGGGCAAACTTCCGGCCACCATGCGCAAGGCCCCGCGCAACATACCGCCTGTAGGTCAGGCGCGAGCGGTGCACCTCGTCCATCACCACCGGCAGGCGCGACCAGGCGACAACGGCGCCCTTCGAGCGCGCACGGGCGAAAAAGTCTGTATCTTCGCCGCCCGCCAGCGCGAGGCGCTCGTCGAAACGCAGCGCCATGCCTTCGGGGCGGATCAGGCGCGCTGAGAACATCACGCCGCATGTCCCGGCGGAGCCCCGGAGTCGTTCGGAGAGGGGCGTATCTGTCTCCACCAGCTCCACCACCCCCGTGTCGCCGGTCGCCCAGAACGGCGGCGGGTCCGGAAAGATCGGCACGATGTGCGGCTGCACTACGTCCGCGCCGTCGCGCCTCGCCGCATCGAGATGTTTCGCGAGAAATGTCGGGTGTGCAACCTGATCGTCATCGAGAAACACGACGTGATCTGCATTCATCGCCAGCGCCGCGTCGAGTACCCGGTTGCGAGCCATTGGGATGCCGCGCCTTGGCTCGTGAATATATCGGACGGGAAAATGGGACGCGGCGGCGCAGGCCTCGACAATAGCCTTGCATGCGGGCGCGGTGTCGTTTTCCACGACAACGATGCGCACGTCATGACTGTCGACGCCTGTCTGGGCGGCAACCGAGCGGATACAGCGCTCCAGCATTCGGGGCCGCCTGACCGTGCAGATGCCGATGCAAATCGTGGCGGGCGAAGGCGGCGCGTCTTGTCGGATGTGCGCGCCTGGCGAAAGTGCGGAGGAGCGGGGCGCTTCCGCAATGTCGATGACAGGTGTTGATCCCATGGGGGTTGCATAACGGGCGCTGCCTGCGCGAGGCTTGCCCGGCGAACGCGGCGACATAACGACCGAGGGAAAGGGTTCATTCCGGCGGGCGGTTTGGCGTCGGCCTAATCGGCGGCGACGTCCTCGCTCACGTGCTTCGACGGAATGCGGATCACGGCCTTCAGGCCGCCGAGATTGCTTTTGTCGAGCGTAATGTCGCCGCCGTGGCTCCTCACGATGTCGCGCGCGATGGCGAGTCCCAGCCCGGAGCTTTTCTTGTTCTGGTTGCGAGCGGCGTCGAGGCTGTGGAACGGCCGGAACACGACTTCCCGCTTGTCGGCCGGAATGCCGGGTCCGTCATCCTCCACCACGACCGTAAGCCAGCCGTGCGAACGCAGCGCGCGAATCTGGATCGTGTTCGCGTAGCGCGTTGCATTGGTGACGAGGTTCAGCACAGCGCGCTTGAACGCGTTGCGGCGCAGCGCCACGATCAGCGGATTCTGCCGCACGTCGAGCCGAAGCGTCTTGCCAGGCTCTTCCACCGCCGCCTGCAATTCTTCGAGAATGCTGCGGACATCGACGCGCCGGATCTTCTCGCCCGCGGCACCCTTCGCGAAGGCCATGTAATCTTCGAGCATTTGCTGCATCTCGTCGACGTCGCGCTTCAGCGCTTCGATCTGCGGTGCGCGCATCATCGCAAGCTGGAGACGGAAGCGGGTGAGGATCGTGCGCAGATCGTGGCTCACGCCCGCGAGCATGATGGTACGCTGTTCGACGTGGCGCTCGATGCGGTCGCGCATGTCGAGAAAAGCTTGCGCCGCAAGCCGCACCTCGCGCGCGCCGCGAACCCGGAAATCCGGTGGCGCGGGGCGTCCACGCCCGAAACGGTCTGCGGCATCGGCCAGCGCCAGGATCGGGCGGATCTGGTTCCTCAGGAACAGGATGGCGACAATGAGCAGGATCGTCGCCGAGGTCACCATCCACACGATAAAGAAATGCGTGTTCGACGGGATGAGTTGCGCGCGCTGGGCAAGCACCCGCATCACCGCCCCGTCAAGCTTGATGCGGACTTCGATGTAGTTCGACGAGCCGACCGTATCGATCCAGTACGGCCTGTTGATGCGGCGGCTGATTTCCCCCGAAAGGTAGCGGTCGAGAAAGCCGAAGAATGGCTTCGATCGTGTAACCGGCAGTTGATCGCCGGGAAGGAAGCGGACCGAAAGCGAGAGGTTTTCGCGCGCAAGACGGGAAAGGCGGTCGAGATCGTCCGGTGTTTTCGCCGTCATTGCCTCGTAGGTATCGGCAAGCATCGCGATATCCTGCGCGGTTGCGACAGACAGGCGGCGCGTCACGACCTGCCAGTGCCGGTCGAGGAAGACGAAGGCAAGGATCGATTGAAGGATGACGATCGGCGCGATGATGATGATGAGCGCACGCGTATAGAGGCCCTTCGGCGCGAGCGAGCCGAGAACGGAAAACACGCGCGAAAGGAATGGCGCGCGCGCCAGAGGCTCGCCTTCCTGCGCCACGGAGGGCGTGACGGTGGCGGCTGTGCCGCTTGCCTTATCGGTCAGGTCCAGCGAAATGGCCCGTACCCCTCTGTTTGGCGCCGTCCGGCGTGAGGCGATTTGCGCGCAGCAAACCGCATGCGGCCTCAGTCCAGATAGAGAATATAGCCCTTGCCCCGCACCGTATGGAGGTAGGCGGGGTTTGCCGGGTCGGTCTCGATCTTCTGACGAAGCCGGTTGATCTGAACGTCGACGGCGCGCTCGTTCTCATATTCACCGAGCCTCGCGAGATCCTCGCGCGAAACGAGTTCTCCGCCGGCCAGCGCAAATTCGCGCAGCACCTCCCGCTCGCGGTCCGTGAGCCGGATCGGCTCATCGCCGCGCTTCAACTCGTTTTTCTTGAGGTCGAACACGAAAGGCCCGAAACGCACCTCTCCGTGCTTCGTCTTGGGCGAAGCGTGGCGGCGCAGGATGTTCTGCAGGCGCAGGAGAAGTTCGCGCGGCTCGAAGGGCTTCGCCACATAGTCGTCAACGCCGAGTTCCAGGCCGCGAACGCGGTGCTCCGGCTCCGAGCGTGCGGTCAGCATCAGGATGGCGACGTCGGATTCCGTCCTCAACCACTCGGCGATGTCGAAACCGCTCTCACCCGGCATCATGACGTCGAGGATGAGGCAGTCGAACGCGATGCTCCGAAGCTTCGCGCGCGCGGCAGCGCCGTCGCTGGCCTGCGTCACGCGAAACCCGTTCTGACGGAGATATCCCGCGAGCAGATCGCGAATGCGCTCGTCGTCGTCGACAACGAGAATGTGCGGAGCGTCGTCGGAAAGCGGGGGCGCGTCCATCTCGGACGCCGACACGTCGGACGCTGTCACGGAAGTCATGGGCAGGCGGGCCTCATTCTTTGCAAGAGCTTGACGATAAGTGATGATAACTTTTGACTGGACGCAAGCGATATTGAAGCGCTTTATTTCATCCACTTCGGCATTTCCGAGGCTGGATTCGTGTGCCTTGCGCACCGATTTTCGACGAACAAGATCAAGAACGAATGGAGACTTACGATGGCTGGCCCAGCCCCTATTCCTTATGACCAACGCGACGGTTTCATTTGGATGGACGGCGGCCTCGTACCGTGGCGCGATGCGAAGGTTCACGTCCTGACGCATGCACTCCATTACGGCAGCGGCGTGTTCGAAGGCGCGCGCATCTATGAAGGCGAGGTTTTCGCCTCCCGGCGTCACTCCGAGCGGCTTCGCGCGTCGGCTGAAATCCTCGGCTTCGAGGTTCCCTATTCGGCCGAACAGCTCGATCAGGCGTATCGCGACGTGATCAAGGCGCAAAAGCTCGATGAAGGCTACATCCGTCCGATCGCATGGCGCGGCCCGGAAGAGATGGGCGTCGCCGCCAAGCACTCCAGGATCCACGTCGCCGTCGCGGTCTGGGACTGGGGCTCATACTTCCCGATGGAGGAGCGGCTGAAGGGCATCCGCCTTTGTTTCGCGCAGTACCACCGGCCCGATCCGGCCACCGCCCCTTCCACCGCGAAGGCCGCCGGGCTTTACATGATCTGCACCATCGAGAAGCATCGCTCGATGGACCTCGGCTATAACGACGCGCTGATGCTCGACTGGCGCGGCTACGTCGCCGAGGCCACGGGCGCAAACATCTTCTTCGTGAAGGACGGCGAGATCCACACGCCGAACGCCGACTGCTTCCTGAACGGCATCACGCGCCAGACCCTCATCGCGCTGGCGAAGGCGCGCGGCATCACGGTGCATGAACGCCGGATCCAGCCGGAGGAGATGGCGGGTTTCGAGCAGTGCTTCCTGACCGGTTCGGCCGCGGAAGTGACGCCCGTCTCGGAAATCGGCGAGTATCGCTTTACCGTCGGCGAGATCACGAAATCGCTGATGGAAGAATACAGCGCGCTCGCGCGTCCCAGCACCCGGCCGGACAGGCTGCGCCATCTGGCAGCGTGACGACAGCAAAGACGACGCGATGGCCGGGGCTTCCCGGCCATTTTCATGTCGAGCGGTCGCTTTCGGAGCCGCCAGACTGCCAGCCCGGGCACCCAAGCCAGACCAGTGTCCGCTGACATATTTTCCCGCTTAAAACGCGAGCCGCCATGCTCACGGCGATTTTCTGCGCTCCTTCGCCCTTTGGCAGACGCGGCGCGGGGTGCGGCTAGCGGTGTGTGGCCGCGAAGCTTGCATACCGGCTCGCGGTCTTTTCGTGGAGATGGAATGGCGCGCGAAGACAAGATCAATACCGCGATGGTGCTGGCGGCGGGCTTCGGAACGCGCATGCGGCCCATCACCGACACGATCCCGAAGCCGCTCGTCCGCCTGGACGGGCGCGCGCTGATCGATCACGCGCTCGACCGGCTGGCGGAGGCGGGTATCACGCGCTCCGTGGTGAACGTGCATTATCTCGCGGACCTGATCGAAACGCATCTCCAGGGGCGACCCACGCCGGAGATCGTCGTTTCCGACGAACGCGACGCCGTGCTTGAAACCGGTGGCGGCGTCGCAAGGGCCCTGCCGCTTCTGGGCCCGCATCCCTTCATCGTGCACAATTCCGACAGCGTCTGGAAAGACGGCGGGCGCTCGAACGTTGCCGCGCTGACCGCCGCGTGGGAGCCGCATCGCATGGACGTGCTTCTCCTGCTCGCGCGACGCGACCGGAGCCTTGGCTATGACGGGCGCGGCGATTACACTCTGGGCGAGGATGGCCGTCTCGCGCGGCGCCCTTCCGAGGGCGAAGCGGCGCATGTCTATGCGGGCGTGTCGATCCTCAACCCGGCGCTGTTCGACGGTATTGCCGATCGGGCGTTCTCCTTGAACCGAATCTTCGACAAGGCTATGGCTCAAGGTCGATTGTTCGGGGTGGAACTGAATGGAACGTGGATGCATGTCGGCACGCCTGAAGCCCTGGCGGATGCGGAACGGTTCCTGAATGAGGGACGGCGGCGCACAGCTTGAACTTGGGTTTTCGGCCGCGCGCGCCAGCGCCGCCCCTGTCTTCACCTGTCCGCCGCATCGCCCGTTTCTGCCCGCGCTCGCCGCCGCGATCCTGGACGGCGCGTTTTTCGGCGAAGGCGAGCCCGAGCCGCACGACCTCCCGGCGCTGAATGTCTATGTGCCGTCGCAAGCCGCCGTCACGCCGCTGAAGCTCGCGCTCCTCGACCTCAGCCCCTGCGGTGCAACCTTCCTCCCGCGCATCCCCGTGCTGGGCGACGCCGATCCGCTCGACATGTTCGCGGCCTACGCCCCACATATGGACGCCGGGGCCGCGCTCGCCCTCCTCCGCGAGGCGCTGGACGTGCCGAAACCTGCCGGGGATATCGAACGCCGCGTCCATGTGAGCGCTGCGGCGATGAAGGCCGCGCGAGACATCCACAGCACGCGGATGGAGCTTGGCGAGCAACTGTTCTCTGCCGTGACGGCGGCGAGCGCGGCGAAGATCGCGGCGGACATCGCAAGCCTCATCGACGACGCACACCGCGAACGGGCCGACCTCTCGAAAATCGACCGGCTCGACAGGGGCCACGCTTCCGGCAGCGAGCAGATCTCGCTGCAGATCCTGCGCGCCGTGCGCAAGGCTTGGGATGCGCACAAGAAGCGCAGCCGCCGTCTCGACCGCGAAGAACGCCGCAATCGCCTCATGGCGCTTGAGGCGGCGTTCATCCGAGCGAGCAGCGCGCCGGTGATCGTCGCCGGGTCGACCGGCAGCGTCGCCGCGACCATGGGACTGATGGAGGCGCTTGTCGGGCGTGCGCGCTCGGCCGTCATTCTGCACGACCTCGACCGCGCGCTCGATGACGCATCGTGGCAGACCATCTCACAGCACCCGGAGCATCCGCAGCACGGCCTTTGGCAGTTGCTCGCGCGACTTGGCGTCGACCGCGACGGTGTGCGCGAGATCGAAACCGCGCGCGCTCTGCCTGCTGGCGGCGATCCGATCCGCGCGGCGTTCCTCAGCGAGGCCCTGCGGCCCGCCTCCACGACGGCGAGATGGGCGGATTATGTGGCAGCCCGGAAGACCGAGGCGGGCCGCGCCGACGCTGACGCAGAGACAACCGGCCGCGAAGTCTCCTCGGACGTTTCCTTGCATGCCGCGCCGCGCGGCACGCTCGCGCCGGGGCTGACGCTCGTCGAAGCCGAAACGAGTCAGGAAGAAGCGGCGGTCGTCGCGCTGATCCTTCGCGCCGCCCTCGAAGATGAAGCTGCGCATGTCGCGCTCGTCACGCCCGACGACGCGCTGAGGGCTCGCGTCCGCCATGCCCTTGCGGGGTGGGGAATGGCAAGCGAACCACCCGCCGCGCCGCGCCATGCTTTCGCCCTGCGCGTGGCGGCCGCGGTGTCAAGCGGCAAGCCCGAGGATTTCACGGCGCTGCTCAGGCTCGCGCATGGCGCGAACCGCGCCCTTTTTCTTCGCCTCGCCGAACTCGTCGATCTCGGCGCCGCGCGGCAAATGTGGCGCCCGGCTACCATGAACGGCATTCCGGCGGCGCTTGCCCGCGCGCAGCACGCCATTGCGAGCGGCGAAGCCCGGCACCCGGCCATGCGCCGGATCGGCGCCGAGGAATGGGAAACCGCGCGGCTTCTCGCGGGCGACGTGCTCGATGCGCTGTCGCCGCTGACCGCGAACGCCGCCGACCCGGCACCGGAGCACGGCGACGGAAACGGAGATTCCCCCCTTCCCTTCTTCCGTTGGGTGAGCGTGCATGACGAAGCGCTGGCGCGTCTCGCCGCTATCGGCCTCGTGTGCGATGAGAGCGGAGAAAGACCTTCGCTTGCCGACGTGTTTGCCGTCGACGTGCCGCCCCTCGCGCTCGACATCAAGGAATATGCCGCCTTTTTCGCCGAACTGGCGCGGACGGAGCCGACATCCGACGCGCACAGTCCGCATCCCCGCCTGTTGCTCCTGAGCCCTCTCGACGCGCGCCTTCTTACTGCCGACGTCGTCGTCCTCGGCGGGCTGAACGAGGGCGTGTGGCCGCAGACGCCGGGGCCGAGCCCTTGGCTGAACCGGCAGGACCGGACTATCGTGGGCCTCTCGCCCGAGGAACGCCGCGTCGGGCAGGCCGCGCATGATTTCGCCTCGCTCGCCGCCGCCGCACCGCGCGTCGTGCTCACCCGCGCCAAGAAGGCGAATGGCAGCCTTGCACGCCCGAGCCGCTGGGTCGCGCGCATCGCCACGCTCGCGCGCGGCGTGGGCCGGTTCGCGGAGATCGACTCCAGCGCGGCATGGCTCGAATTGGCGCGGGCGCGCCGCGCGCCTGCGGCGGTTACGCCCGTCGCGCCGCCGGAGCCGCGTCCGCCGCTGTCCGCTCGGCCGCGCCGCCTTTCCGTCACCGCCATCGAGACGTGGTTCGCGAACCCCTATGCGATCTACGCTCGTTCTATCCTCGGGCTCGAAGCGCTGCGCCGCATCGGCGAGACCCACGACGCCCGCGACAAGGGCACGCTCTATCACGCGGCGCTCAACCGCTTTTTCGAGGCCTGGCCCGACCGCGTGCCGGAGGATGCTGCGGCACGCCTCGTCGCATGCCTCGACCGCGCGGCTGAGGAACTCGGCTTCGACCTCGACTCCGCGCCGTTCTGGCGTCCACGCTTCGCCCGCTTCGCCGACTGGTTCGCGGCGACGGAAGCGCAAAGGCGAAAGGGCCTGCGGCTCCTGAAGAGCGAGGTCGGCGGCAAGGTGAAGCTCACGGCAGAAGGAGCGGCAGGACCGTTTGAAGTGACGGCGCGAGCGGATCGCATCGACCTTGGCGAGGATGGTTCTCTGCGGATCTTCGACTTCAAGACCAGCGCGAATGCGGCAACCACATCCGCGCGGAGAGGCGCGCCTCAGCTCGCGCTGGAAGGCATGCTCGCCATCGAAGGCGCGTTCGCTGGACTGCCGGCGAACAGCGCGCCTGACCTCTGCTATATCGTGGCGTCAGGCGGAGAGCCACCGGGCGACATCGTCACGCTGAAGATGCCGTGCGGGGAAGCCATCGCCGCCGCGAAGGCGGGGCTGCTCCTGCGCATCGCGCGCTTCGACGACGAGGCGACGCCTTACACCTATGAGGCCCGCGCGATCTTCCGCGACAAGGCCGACAACGACCCGTATGCGCATCTGGCGCGCGTCAAGGAATGGTCGGCGGCGGCTGGCGGTGAAGACAATGGAGTGGAAGACGGAGGCGGCGGCGATGACTGACGCAATCCGCGAAGCCCGCCTCGCCGAGGCCAGTCGCAAGCAGCGGTCGGCCGCCGATCCTTTCGTTTCGGCCTGGGTGCGGGCGAATGCGGGAACCGGCAAAACGCACGTCCTCGTCCAGCGCATCCTGCGGCTTTGTCTCGCGGGCGCCGCGCCGCGCTCGATCCTTTGCCTGACCTTCACCAAGAACGCCGCCGCCGAGATGGAAGCGCGCGTGCTGAAGACGATGGGCGAATGGGCCACCGCCGATGCGCCCACGCTGGATGCGGCACTTTCGGCGCTGCTCGACCGGCCGGCCGAGGCCGGCGAGCTGGCCGCCGCGCGCACGCTGTTCGCGACCGTGACGGATGCGCCGGGCGGCCTGCCGATCATGACCATTCACAGTTTCTGCGAACGCCTGCTGCGCCGCTTCAGCTTCGAGGCCAACGTGCCGCCGGGCTTCAGCGTGATGACGGAGGAGGAGGCGCGCGACGCGCTGGCGGCTGCGAAGGCGGAAGCCTTCTCCGGGGCGAAAACCGGCGCGATGCGCGATGCCCTCACCACTGCGGTCGCCCATGCGGCCGAGGACGAATTCGGTCGCGTGCTGCAGGAGATGCTCGGCCATCGTCGCACGATCCGCTATCTGTTGAGCGTCGGGCCGGAAGGAGACCGCATAGCACCGGTGGAAGCGCGGCTTCGGCGTATCTTCGGACTTGCGGCAAACGAAACCGCTGCCGGTCTCACCGATCGCGCGGCGGAGGTGCTGAGCGATGACGCGATCCGCGAGATCGTCGCCGTTTTTGCCGAGGGGGGGAAGACCGAGGCCGAGATTGCCGCGAATTTGCGTCTGGCGATGGGCGCGCCGGACGCTGCGTCCAGATGCGCCTGCATCAAAGCGGCGCTCGGGACGAAAAGCGGGGAGCCGAAAAAAAGGCTGGCCACCGCTCCGACCCAGCGGCGCGCGCCCGCCTTGTGCGAGCAACTTTCAAGGGCTCAAGCCGTCTTCTTCGACCTCGACCGAAGGATCTGCGCCGCGAAGGTCGTCGCGGCGACGGCGGCGCTGTTCCGGCTCGCGGCGGCGATCTTCGATGCCTACGAGACCGAGAAGCACGCGCTGGGCGCTGTCGATTTCGACGATCTCATCGAAAAGACGCTGGAGCTTCTCCGCCGCGACGACGCGGCTGAATGGGTGCTCTATCAGCTCGACGGCCGCATCGATCACGTCCTCGTCGACGAGGCGCAGGACACGAGCCCCGAGCAGTGGGCCATCGTCAACGCGCTGACCGCCGAGTTCTTCTCCGGCGAGAGCGCGCGCGCGAGCATGCCGACGCTGTTCGCGGTCGGCGACGAAAAGCAGTCGATCTACGGCTTTCAGGGCGCACGCCCCGAATTTCTGGCCGCGTTCGGCGAGGCTTACTCGGAGAAGGCGCGCATGACGCAGATGCCGTTCCGGACCGTGGGCCTCGACCTCTCGTTCAGGACACTCGCGCCGGTGCTTTCGGCGGTCGACCTCGTTTCCGCGACGCTGGGCGACGGCTTGAGCGCCGCGCCCATGCCGCACATCGCCAATCGCGACGACGATGGGGGCCTTGTCGAGCTTTGGCAGCCCGAAAGCGGCACCCGGCAAGACAAGGGCGATGTCTGGACGCCGGAAGGAGACGCGGCGGCCACCGCAAAACCGGCGGAGGCGCTTGCGGCGCGGATCGCGGCGAAGGTGCGCGGCTGGCTCGACGGCGGCGCAGCGCTCGGGCGCGCGGGCCGCTCCATCGAGCCGGGCGACATCTTGATCCTTCTGAAGAAGCGGCAGCCAATGGCGGGCCTGCTTCAGGCCGCGCTGAAACGCGAGGGTGTGCCCGTAGCGGGCGCGGACAGAATGTCGCTCGTGGACGACCTCGCGGTGATGGACCTGCTCGCGCTTGGCGATGCGCTGCTCCAGCCGGAGGACGACCTGGCCCTCGCGGCTGTGCTGAAAGGTCCGCTGTTCGGATTTTCCGACGACGACCTATTCGCGCTGCGCCATCCGCCCGGAGGCTCGCTTTGGGCCGCGCTTGGCGTAAACGGCGAGTCTGGCTCAGGGGCCCGCTTCACCGAAGCAGCCACACGAATCGCTTTATGGCGCGATCTGGCACACAGTCTTTCCCCGTTCGATTTTTACGCCCGCATCCTCGATCATCCGTTGCCCGCGGCGTCCGATCCTGGCGAGGGAAGCCGCTCAAAGAACGGCGGCACGCGCATCGACGGCCTTGTCGATGGCCGCTCGGTCTTCGGCGCAAGGCTCGGCGCGCAATGCTTCGATGCGATGGACGAGCTTTTGAACCTCGCTGAAAACTTCAGCGCGGCGGAGCGCGGGAGGCTCGCGGATTTCCTCTCTTTTGTGCGTCAGGGCGCGGCCGAGGTTAAGCGCGAGACGGATCAAGCGCCGCGGGAAGTGCGGATCATGACGGTTCACGGCGCAAAGGGCCTTGAGGCGCCGGTCGTCATCCTTGCCGATGCGTGCAGCACGAAGGCTGGACGGCAGCCACCCGTGCTGGCTCTTGAAGATCCCGCCGATGGCGTTCGCGTGCCTGTCTGGGCGATCAAGGGTTCTGGCGCGCTTTCGCCCGTCGCAAATGAAAAGAGCGAGCTTGCCGAAGCGTCGAGGCATGAATCGGCGCGCCTTCTTTATGTAGCCATGACGCGAGCGCGCGACCGTCTCTGTATCGTGGGCGCCCACACGGGCGAGACGCTGCCCGAAGGCTGCTGGTTCGACACGGTGAAGACGGCGCTTGAGCCGCACGCGGTCGAGGGCGTCGACGATAGCGGCCGCGCGTTCTGGCGCTTCGGATCGGTATTGCCGGGCGTCGGCTTCGCCGGGCGAGACTTCGGCGGATCAAAGTTGACCGCCCTGCCCGACTGGGCTCGCAAAACGCCTACCATGGGGCGGGGCCGCATGCTTCTCGCCGCGTCCGCGCTCGAAAGTTTTTGCGCCGCGCCGGGATCGCCTTCTGGCGACCCGTCCGCCAATTTTGATGGGGATGCGCTCGTTTCTCTCCCCGGCGCCTTCGCCGAGCCGGCGCTGGAAGCCTTTGGATCGGAGTCGGCCACACCGCAAGACGCCATCCCGAGGGAGGTAGCACAAAAGACCGGCCTTCTCGTTCACCGCCTTCTCGAAATCCTTCCCGGCCTGCCCGCAGACAGACGTTCCGAGGCTGGCCAGCTCGTGGCGGCGGCGTTCCGCGACAGTCTTCCCGGCGACCGCATCGAAGCCGCTCTCGCAAGTGTCGGGATGTTGCTTGCCATGCCTGACCTTCGGCAGTGCGGCGACCGGGTGCTCACGGAGGCCGGGATTGCCGTCGTGCTGCGAACGGAAGAACGGCAAGCCGCAATCCTTGGACAGTGCGACCGCATCTCGTTCGGCGGGCGCGACGTCGAGCTTCTGGACTACAAATCGGGCGCGCCTTCGGACGGCGAGCAACTGCCTGCCGCTTACGTCGCGCAACTGGCAGCCTATCGCCTGGCGCTCAGGCAGCTCTACCCCGCTGCGAACATCCGCGCATCGCTTCTCAACACCCGCTCCGCCTCGATCGTCGAGCCGGAGAAAAAGGCGCTCGACACGTGTTTGGCGTCGTTGGCGCTCGGCGTGTCTCTGGGCGCGTATCGCGGCGACGCCCGGCGCATCCGCCACCTTGGGTCGACCGACATGGGCCCCTCGTTTGAAGACCGGAGTTGAGTCTTCCCGCAGCGAGCCCGACGGAAAGGTTCGGGCGTTTTCCAACTTTCAGAAACGCAAGAAGGTGGAGGCGCCGTCTGGATCGCAACGCGGGCGGTCGGGCGGCCACATCATCCCGAATAACCCCGACAATGCGCGAAGGCCGACGAATGCGACGCGGCCCGAACGGATACTGCTTCAGGGCGCACTGGCCTCTCGACGCGAAAAACAAAAACCCCCGCTGGAGCGAGGGTTTCTGTTCTTGAGCAATGGCAAAAAGATGCCGGCGGCAAGCGCCGGCATCTGTCTTTGAGTTACTGCGTCTTCACCGCAGCGGAGGGACCCGCGAGCACGGGATAATCCTTCAGCTGGCTCACACCACGGAGAGGCTTGAAAGCGCCTTGGTGGCAGGTCGCGCAGTTCGCCTTGGCGATGTCGCCAGCCGGGCCCTTGCGGCCTGGGACGTTCGCGTAAAGCGGCGTCAGCGGATTGATGTAGTTGTTGTTGATGTCCCGAACCATGCGAATGCCATACCAGGCAGTCACACGCTGCGGAGAACTTGCACCCCAGGATGCGAAGTCCTGAGTGTTGTGGCAGTACGTGCAGTTCACGCCGAGCGACTTCGAGAAGGAAATCATCAGGGCGTAGGTCCATTCCGCCTGCTTGAGCGACTGACGGTTCGTCGTCGGCAGGGCGGTCGGACCGGTGACCCGGATCTGCTCGCTCTTCACGAGGAAGGGCGTGAACGGATCGAACGGCAGCGATGTCAGGCCAACGGCCGGAGAGCGCTGGTTCTGGCCGGCGAGATTGCCGAGCAGAGCCTTCGAGAACCGAGGTTCGACCGGAGTGTACCAGACGTTCTTCGGGATCGGATTGCCGCGGTGGCAGGTGTAGCAGGTGACGCCCTGTCCCTTGATAGCAACGTGAGACTTCCATTTCGCGTTGAGATCCTGGGTCATCTGGATCATGCGGCGAGAAACGATCTTGGTGTAGACGTTCTCGTCAGCAAAATCCGCTTCGTTGTGGCAGTACGCGCAGCCCTGCTCCGGCGCCACCCACTTGGTGATCGCCGTCATGAACCGCAGGAACTCGTTCGAGTCGAGATCGCCGAGAACCTTGACGTTCTGATACACGGCCGAAGCCTTCGTGCCAGCCGGATCGATTTTCTCTTCCGGCTCGGGGACAGCGTGCAGCGCCTTCTGCGTCGGGCTGTCGATATCGCGGGAGTTGACGATGTGCACCAAGCCCGTACCGCGATACCCCCACTGCAGCCATTCAACGGTAGGACGCTGCAGCGTGTAATAGGCAAAGACAACCAGGAAGACCGCCAGTGCCGCGCCCGCAAGGGCAAGGGTCAGGATTCGTTGCTTGTAACTCATTTGGGAGCTCCCGGAAGAAGGGCCGGGTCAACGACGACGGGCAGAGTCTCGGGATAAACGGGCACGATACCGTGCTTGATGCCCCAGAGGTACCAGTTATCGACGACAGTTCCGGTCAGAAGGATACCGATAGCGCCAGTGGCCGGGCAGAGAACCGCAAACCACCAAGCCCAGCGATGGATCGATTCCATGGAAGCGTTGAAGCCCATGGTCCAGCGCCAGAAGAGACCAGCGCGCTCAAGCGCGGTGCCGCGATCGGTCGACTGTTCGATTTCGCGCTCACCGCCGAAACGGCTGACCGCGAGGATCGTGGCGCCGTGCATCCCGAAGAGAAGCGCGGAACCGTAGAGGAAGGCGATCGAGAGCATGTGGAACGGGTTGTAGTACAGGTTCCCGTAGCGGATCGAAAACGCCGTTGTCCAATCGAGATGCGGGAAAATGCCGAACGGAACCGCTTCACCCCAGGTGCCCATGAGGACGGGGCGGAAAAGACCGAGCGACAGCATCAGGAAGATCGCGGAAGCGAAAGCCCAGGCGATGTGCGTGCCCATGCCGAGCTGACGGGCGCGGAGGTAAGTACGAGCCCACCACAGAAGCACCGAAGCCGTCATGAAGAAGCCGGCCCAGAGCCACCAGCCGCCTTGATTCAACGGCGGGATTTTAAGCCCGTTCTCCGGTGCCGGCGGCTCGAGGGCGAGCCAGGGAAGCTGCTTCACGAACTGCGCGGGGCTCCAATCCACCGAGGCGGCCATGTTGAGACCGATGATCTCGATGGCGATGAACCCGAAGATGATCGAAGCGACGCCGGTCAAGCCGAGATAGATGGGGCCGATCTGCGCGTCACCGATGATGCCGAGCAGATAGACGTGGAACGGTTTGCCGGTGCGGCCGTACTGGTCGCGATAGAGGGGCACGCCCAGATGGGCCGGTCCCTTAACTTGAACTTGCGTAAAGATATTTTGATATTCGGCCATGGTATGTTCCCCCCCTAGCGCCAGACTGGGATGTTGAACCACCAGTTCCACCACTCGGGCCAACCCTTGGTCCAGAAGGGTCCGCTCAGCAGGATGCAGAGGGCGCTAAAGAGAACCGCCATGATCGCTGTGAAAACACCGAGTCTATGAATGCCGATGGTGCCGACGGAATAACCCAGAAGATCGCGTGTGAAGGCGTTTTCGTGCTCGGGGGTCTTCACGACATCGCGGTCACCGGGATTGAGGGCCGAGAGAATGAGACCGCCGTGCATCGCGAGAAGGAGCGCCGTCAGGAAGAAGAACGAGATCGCGAGCATGTGGGCAGGGTTGTAGTGGAAGTGCAGATATTGATATCCGGTGTTGGATACCCAATCTAGGTGACTGAGGATGCCGTAGGGAAAGCCAAAGCCCCAGGCGCCCAGGAGAACCGGACGGATGACGACAAGGGTGAGATACGCAAAGATCGCGACGCTGAAGACGATCGGCACGTGATAGCCGATGCCCAGCTTGCGGCAGATTTCAACCTCGCGCAGCGCCCATGAGATGAACGCGCCGGTGGCACAGATCGTGATGAGCTGCCACAGACCGCCCTTTGCAAGGGGAGCCACACCCAAACCGTAACTGAGGTCTGGAGGAGCGATGTTGATTTTCCAGATATTGAGAGTATGCCCTTGGGCAGCCCCCCAAACGATCAAAGCCGTTCCAAGGATAGCAAAGAACAGCGTGGTGACCCCGAAAAATCCGACATAGAATGGGCCCACCCAGAAGTCGAAAAGGTCGCCCCCTACGAGGGTGCCACCTCGAACACGGTATTTTTTTTCATAACTGAGCAATGCCATCGCTCACCTCCAATTAGGAGGCGAGCCGCCGCTCGACCTCCCTTTGAAAAAGTCCCAAGAAAGCGGATGAGGCGCGACTATCCTCATCCGCCATTCTGTGTGGTCCCAACCGCTCAGCGAGCCGGAAGGGCGGAGTTCTGAGCAGCCGCAGCCGGAGCGGGAGTGTCGATCCAGTTGTAGCGGGTGGTGCTGAGGAGGATGAAGTGGATCAGGAGACCCAGGACAACCAGGAACGCGAACAGCGCGACCAGAACCCGGCGGGGATCAAAAAGAAGCCAAATGCGCCACATGTGATTTTCTCCTTATGAATTAGGCGAGATACTGGACGATGGTCAGGGCCGCGGTCTGCACGCCGTCGCCGAGGTCGGCGAGCGGGCGAGCCCAAGGACGCCAGTTCCAAGCAAGAACGTGAGCGATGATCGCAACGATGCTGAAGCCGATGAAGCTAGCAACAAAGATGCTGTGAAATTCCTTCGCCTCGCCTTCGGTCAGCCCGGTGAGCGAGACATCCCTTTCTTCTTGAGCCATAAGCTTGATCTCCGCTAAAGTGGACTCTTGCAGTTACCGCGCATTGCCCTCGCGGCCGGGTCGCCATGGCGTTCTCCGCCATGGAGTTCTTGTTGCCCGAATTCCGGGCGAAACCTTTTCCTATCGCATGAACGCGAATGGAATACACGTATTGGCAGCCGCGCGGGCTTCAGCGAAGACGGATTTCCGCCGCGCGGCACCGCGTCGCGGGGAAACTGCACGCTTCACCAGCCCTGCCGCCAGAAAAAGCGGGAAAGTGGCGATAAACATCAGCCGAAACTCCTGCGCCTCCCGCGCCCGGATGCGGGCGTGCGTATGGCAGCCTTGAGCGGTCAGGGAAGACACGGTCTTCGTATCCTTCTCAGTCTTGCCCGATTCGAGATCCGCAGCCGTCATGCGGCCCTCCCATCGACAGCCAACGCGCTCGTCTGGCCGAGGCGCGCCACTGTAACCCTCACTTCTCCCGCATCGCGCGCGGCTTTCTCCGCTGCGTCCCTCAGCCGCTTTGCCGCCGAGATACGAACGAGCACCGGCTGCCCTTCGACGATTTCGTCGAAAAGTGCCTTGGCGTCCTCGTCCCAGGGGAGCTGGCGCACCAAACGAGAGGGTGTCGCCTCGATCCGGTCCAGATCTTTCCCCAAGGGCAGAATATTGAAAAGTGCGTCGAACAATGCGTTGCAGACTTCCTGCACGAGGTAGGTAGCGCCAGCGTAGCCCATAAAGGGCGTTCCTGTATGGCGGCGAATGATCGCGCCCGGAAAAGAAGCGGGGATATACATCGAACGTCCGCCCGCTTCGGCCAGATACATGCGTTCGTTATACGAGCCGAACAGCACCAGCGGCGGCTTTTCGCGGACGAGTCGGCGCACTTCGTCGTTGTCGGTCTTCGCTCCCGTGCGCCGGGATACTGCGAAAGTACAAGGCAGCCCCAGCTCATCCTCAAGGAAATGGCGGACGCCGCGCGCATATGTCTCGTTCGCAACGATGGCGAAGCTTGCCGTTCCGAAGAAGTCCTGCGTCACCGAGCGCCAGAGATCCCAGAGCGGCTTGATCGTCGTCTGCTTCTCCCGCTCGATGAACGGCTCGGGATCGAGACCAAGCGTTTCGCCGAGCGCGCGCAGGAACTTCGTCGTCGAGTGCAGCCCGATCGGCGCCTGCAGATAGGGCTTGTCGAGCGCCTCGCACAAGAGGCGGCCGAATTCGCGATAAAGGCAGATATTCGCATCGGCGTCGGCGAGGCGCGGAACGTCGTTCAGGTGCGTCCCTTGCGGGAAGACGAGGTTGACCTCGGCGCCGATCCCTTCCACCAGGCGGCGGATCTCGGCCAGGTCGGACGGCGTATTGAAAACGCCGTAGCTCGGCCCGATGATGTTCACGCTCGGCTTGGCGTCGGCCCCCTTCGGCTTCGCCTTGGCCTTCTTCTTGACGCCGTATTCCTTCCAGAGCCAGACGAGCGCGCGGTCGGCGCTCTGCCACTGATCTTCGTCGATCGTGCGCGGAAGGAAGCGCTGGATGTTCATGCCCTCGGGCGTGACACCGCCGCCGATCATCTCCGCGATGGAGCCCGTGACGACGACGCTCGGCATCCTCGGATCGAGAACCTTGTGGGCGCGTCTCATGGCGCCCTCGGTCCCGGTCTTGCCGAGTTCTTCCTCGGAAAGCCCCGTGACGACGATGGGAAGCTCGTGCGGGGGCAGCGCGTTGGTGTAATGCAGCACCGCCGTCACCGGCAGGTTTTCGCAGCCCACCGGCCCGTCGATGATGACCTGAAGCCCCTTGACAGCCGTGAAGACGTAAACCGCGCCCCAATAGCCGCCAGCCCTGTCGAGATCGGCGATCAGCATCCGATGGCCTCCTTCGGAAGATCGGTTGCCGACGGCTTTTTCAACGGCAGTTCCTTGACCTTCGCGGGTTCTTTCGGAGCCTCATCGAACACACCGGCCTGGTAGCCCGTGCCGACGCTGCCGAAGAATGCCTTCATTTCCTCGAAGCGGGCCTTGCTGGCGATGGCCGCATTGACCACCTGCGCGAGGGAGCCTGCGCCCGCGACGCCCATGAGCGGTCGCGCGGAAATGAGGTTGGTGAAATAGAGGCCGGGGATCGCATTCGCTTTCGCGTGCTGCACGACCGGCGTCGTGCCGATGGCGAGGTCGGGATGGAACTCGTCCACCGCAGCGATGTCTTGTTCGAGCGAGGCGCGGTACTGGACGCGAACGCCCTTCGCTTCGAGCCATTCGCGGTCTGAGTCCGACCAGCGCGTCTTTGGGCAAGCCGTGCCGACATAGGGCACATCCGCGCCGCTTTCGATCAGCAGGCGCGCAACCAGCAGTTCAGACCCTTCATAGCCGGAAACGACGATGCGGCCTTGTACCGGGGCTTTCGCGAGCGCGGTGCGGACGGCGGGCAAGATGCGGTTCAGCGCGGTGTCGACCTTGTCGCGCGCGATGCCGCAAAGCTCACCGATGGCTAGAAGCCACGCAGCCGTGCCGTCATAGCCGACGGGCGCGGAGCCCGCGATCGAGCGGCCAGCCGCCTCGAATTCGCGGAACGACGCCGTGTAGAAGGGGTGGATCGCCGCGACGGCGGCGCAGTCGAGCGCGGAATAAAGTTCGCGCCACTCGCGCGTCGGCACGACCGGCCCGGCGGCGAGGCCGAGCGGCTCAAGCATCATGCCGATGGTGACGGGGTCGGCCGGAAACATCTCGCCGACGAGCGTGATGGTCGGCTTTTCGGAGCGTCCGCCGCGCGGCGCCTGCACGGGGCCCGCTTCGGCCTCGCCGCGCGCATAGCGCAGCATCGCGCCGGAAAGCACGTCCTTCGCCTCCGCATGCGTCGGCACGCCGAAGCCCGGGACGTCGATGCCGACCACGCGAACGCCGTTGATCTCCTTCGGCAGGAGACGCAGCGGGACGCCGGAGGCGGACGGCACGCAGAGATTGGTGACGATGATCGCGTCGTACTGATCCGGGTCCGCGAGCTTGTGAACGGCCTCACGGATATCTTCGAAGAGCTTGCCGGTGACGAGCGTTTCGGAACTGAAGGGAACGTAGCCGACGGTGCGTTTCGCGCCGTAGAAATGAGAGGTGAAGGTCAGGCCGTAGACACAGCAGGCGGAGCCGGAAAGAACGGTTGCCGTACGCCGCATGCGAAGCCCGATGCGCAGCGACCCGAAGGCCGGACACATGGTCTGCGGCTGGTCGTGCGGCCCTTGCGGATAATCCTTCGCCAACTGCTCCAGAAGCTCGCTCTGTCCGGCGGAGGCGGCGGCCTTCTTCATTTCTGCGGCGCCCGCATGACAGCCGACGCCCGCGATGCCGTCGACGCCCGCTTCAGTCTTGACGGCCGATGTCTCCGCAGCCGCGATCCGTCCGGCGTCGTCGTGAACGACTTCGCCGGGCGCGGCTTGTGAGGAATGGCGTTCAAGTGCTGTCATGGGAACTCGCAAAACGGCTTCAGGCTACGTCGTAGACGATTTCGAGGGAGGGCTTCTCAACGATCTCATGGCCGCGCATGTCGGCCTGCGATGCCGGTTCGAGCACGATTCCACGGCCCACCGCATCCCCTTTGAACAGATTCAGCAGACCGTCCTGCGAAAGGGGCTTCGGACGCACCGGCGGCGCTTCGGCCACGTTGGTGGCGAGAGCCTCGAAAGTCGGCCCCCAGGTGGTGCCGGGAATGGCCACGATCTGATAATTCGCGCTCTTGCGGCGCAGTTCTTCGTCCTGTGGAATCGCCGACAGGATCGGGATGCCGACCGCTTCGGCGAACGCCTGCGCTTCGCCCGTGCCGTCGTCCTTGTTGATGACGATACCGGCGACGCCCACATTGCCGCCGAGCTTGCGGAAATATTCCACCGCCGAGCAGACGTTGTTCGCCACGTAGAGCGATTGAAGATCGTTCGAGCCGACGATGATCACCTTCTGGCACATGTCGCGCGCGATCGGCAGACCGAAGCCGCCGCACACCACGTCGCCCAGAAAGTCGAGCAGCACGTAGTCGAAGCCCCATTCGTGGAAGCCGAGCTTTTCCAGCGTCTCGAAGCCGTGGATGATGCCGCGACCGCCGCAACCGCGCCCGACTTCCGGGCCGCCGAGCTCCATCGCGAAAACGCCGTCGCGCTTGAAGCAGACATCCTCGATGCGCAGTTCTTCGCCAGCGGCCTTCTTCTTCGACGACGTCTCGATGATGGTCGGGGTGGCGCGTCCGCCGAACAGGAGCGACGTGGTGTCGCTCTTGGGGTCGCAGCCGATGAGAAGCACGCGTTTGCCCTGCTGCGCCATCATGTAGGAGAGGTTCGAGAGCGTGAAGCTCTTGCCGATGCCGCCCTTGCCGTAGATCGCGATGATCTGCGTTTCTTTCTTCGCCTCGCCCGAAGGCGGAGCGGCGGGTTCTTCATGGGCCTCGGCGCGAAGCTGCGCCGCTTGCCGTTCGAGGGCGTTGGCTTCGTTGGCGTCAAGGCTCATGCTAACGTTCTCCAATCTAATACCATCTTGAGACAGGCCGGATCTTCGAACGCCGTGCGATATGCGGCAGGCGCATTGTCGGCAGAAACGCGATGTGTGATCAGCCCGTCAAACGACAAAAGGCCGCTGTCCACGAGTTTCGACACGGACGCGATGTCGGCCTTCTGCCACTGTGCAGCGACCCTGAACCGCGCTTCCTTCATGAAGGCGGGCGGGAAGCTGAAGGAAAGCCGGTCGGCATAGAAACCGGCGAGGATGATTTCGCCGCCGGGCGCGAGCCGCGCCACCAGCGTGTCGATGATGCCTGAGTCCCCGCTCACGTCGCAGATGACCCGATAATCGCGGCGCGGATCCTGATCGGGATCGAGCACCGTATATCCTTGCGCGCCATCGAAACGCGCCGGGTTCTTTTCCCAAACCGTCGGCGCCGGAGCACCGCTCGCGACCACGATGCGAGCAATGAGACGACCAAGAACGCCATGGCCGATGATGAGGTCGGCGGGAGCGCCCTTGTCCGAGAACGCCGCGTGATGCGCGGTCGCCGAGAGCGCGAAAAGAATGCCCTGCTCGCCCAGGCTTTCGGCAATCGGAATGGCGCGTGCGCCCGGCATCACGATGCGTGACGCCGTGCCGCCGAAGAGCCCGCGAATTTCGCCGTAACAGTTTGCTCCGGGAATGAAAACGCGCTCGCCGACCGCGATCCCGGCAGCCGGACCCGCCCATGAAATGCGGCCCACGGACTCGTAGCCCGGCACCAGCGGATAGCCCATGCCCGGAAAATGCGGCATGCGCCCGGTATAAAGCAGGCGTTCCGTGCCCGTGCTGATGCCGCTCCATTCGACGTCGACAACGACATCGGCATCCCCCGGAGATGGAAGCGCAAGCCGCCGCAGGCCGAGCTTTTCGGGCTCTTCCAGAACGACTGCGATCGTCTCGATTGGGAACTCTTGAAGGAGGGCCATTGCGCAACTAGTCTCTTCGGAAGCCGTGTCATCCTAGCTTGACCGACTTATATGTCAATTCAAACTTACACTCGTTCTAGATGTCAGAATGAGGCTTCGAGCACGCGAACGAGCAGGGGTTGATGAGTGCCGCGGCGCCTGACAGAGGTGAAACCGGCGCGCCGCAGCAGGCCGCGAAGCTGCGCTTCGGTGCGGGGTCTGCCGCGTCCCATTGCCATCAGATAGAAACTGAAATAGGCCGCGACCTTCTCGGCGCCACGCGTTCCCGCCATCGGTTCGGCCACCACCAGCACGCCGCCTTGCGGCAACGCGGCGCGGACCGATGTGAGGATTTTCAGCGCCGTTTCGTCGTCATGGTCGAGCAGCACGCGAACGAGCGTCACGACGTCCGCCCCCTTCGGCAAGTCCTTCGTGAAATCGCCACCCGCCGCTTTCGCCCGGTGAGCGAGGTTCGCCGCCTCGAATTTCGCATCGGCGAGATCGGCCACGGCGGGCACGTCGAACAGCACGAGGTCGAGGCCGGGCACGCGCCCTGCCGCCGCGCGCAGGAACGTGCCGTCGCCGCCGCCGACATCCATCAGGCAGCGGTGGCGCCTGAAATCGTAGGCGTCGAGCACTTCCTCGGCGATGGCGGGCTGCGTTGCCGCCATCAGCGCCGTATAGGCTGAAACCGCGTCGCGATCCGCGCTCGTGTCGCCCTCGGCATAGGGCCAGTAGGAGGCCAGATGCGTACCCTTGTCCGCCATCGGCTCGCCTGCGCCATGCGCCTCCGCGTCACCGCGCAGCAGGGCCACCGGATCGGTCAGATCGCGATAAACAAGGCCGTGATGCTCCACCATCGCGGTGAGACCGGGGCTCGCGAGCACGGCCGCGCCGAGCCGCCCGAGGCCATGACGCCCGCCGCTTCGCTCCTCCACGAGCCGCAGGGCGACCGCCGCCGTCAGAAGCCGCGCCGTGGCATCCTCGCCAAGCCCGAGCCGCCGCGCGATTTCGTCCCGCGCCAAAGGTCCGTCGCGCAGATGATCGAACAGGCCGAGCCGCACGCACGACAGCAGCACCTGCGAATAGATGAAGCCGGAGCAGAGATCGAACAGCGCCCCCGCCTCGCGCCGCGCAATCGGGCGCGTCAGCGGAAACGTTTCGGCGAAACGGATGAAGCGCGGGCTCGACAGCACCCGGTCGCGGAACGCAAACGCGCGATCCAGCAGCGCGGTAAAGTTGCTTCGTTTATCCAATTTTGCGATATTTCGAGAGAGAGTCACCGCGCGTGGCCTGTTCGTTCTGCTTTTTGTCCCAAGCCCTGCCGTCACTCTTGGACGGTCACCGGTCGGCGTGTCAACGCCGTTCTTGCGGGAGATACATTTGCCGGAGACTCGTGTCGTCATCGTCGGTGCGGGCATAGGCGGGCTGTCCGCCGCTGTCAGTCTCGCCGCAGAAGGTCTGGCCGTCACCGTTGTCGAGAAATTCGACAAGCCGGGCGGCAAGATGCGCGAAGTCGACGCAGGCGGAGTGGCCATCGACGCCGGCCCGACCGTCTTTACCATGCGCGACGTCTTCGAGGCGATTTTCGAAAAGGCGGGCGCCTCGCTTTCGGATTATCTCACCGTCACGCCCGCGGAAATCATCGCGCGCCACGTGTGGGAAGACGGAAGCACGCTCGACCTCTTCGCGGACGAAGGGCGAAGCTTCGACGTGATCGCGGGTTTCGCGGGGCTTGAGAACGCGAAAGGCTACCGCGCTTTCTGCCGCGAGGCGGCCGAAATCTATCGCATCCTAGACCGCTCGTTCATCCGGGCGCAGAAGCCGAGCCTGCCGAAACTGATCTGGCGCGTCGGCCCCCTCGCCTTCTCCGATCTCTGGCGCATGAACCCTTACGAGACGTTCTGGAACGCCGTTTGCCGCCACATGAGCGATGCGCGGCTGCGCCAGCTTTTCGCGCGCTACTCCACCTATTGCGGCGCCTCGCCTTTCGCCTCGCCCGCGACGCTGATGCTCGTGGCGCATGTCGAGCAGCAGGGCGTGTGGCTCGTGGACGGCGGTATGCACAAGATCGCCCGCGCGCTCGAAGCGCTCGGGCGACGGCTCGGCGTCGTCTACCGCTACGGCATGGAAGTGGCGGAAGTGACCGCCGAATTCGGCCGGGCTTCGGGCGTTCGCCTCGCGAGTGGCGAGCATGTCGCCGCCGAAGCCGTGGTGCTCAACGCCGACCCCTCTCCCGTCGCGGCGGGCCACCTCGGCCGCGATGCCGCGAACGCCACCCGCCGCGTTCCGCCTCGCCGACGTTCGCTGTCGGCGCTGACGCTCGCCTTTCAGGCGGACGTTTCGGGCTTGCCTCTGGCGCGGCATACTGTCTTCTTTCCAGCCGCACCTTATAGCTCGGAATTTGACGCTATATTCCGGCAGCGAAAACTTCCGGCCGCGCCAACTGTTTATCTGTGCGCGCAGGATCGCGACGGATGCGGGGAGCGAAGCGGAAACGGCGCCGAACGCTTCCTGACCGTCGTCAACGCGCCTGCCCTTCTCAATGGTTCCGGCCTCAGCCTAGCGGAGATCGAAGAATGCGAGACGAAGACTTTCCGGCTGATGGAAACATGCGGCCTCACGCTTCGCCCGCTGCCGGGAGCGATGGTGAGAGCCGCGCCGCAGGATTTCGAGACGCTGCTGCCGGGAACGGGGGGCGCGATCTACGGCCGAGCCTCGCACGGGTGGATGGCTTCGTTCCAGAGACAGGGGACGCGCTCGGCGATGCCGGGCCTCTATTTCGCGGGGGGGAGCGTCCATCCGGGGCCGGGCATTCCGATGGCGGCGCTGTCTGGCGCTCTCGCATCGGAGGCGCTACTTTCGGACCTCGCTTTGCCGAGACTGTTGCGCCGAATGGCTACGCCTGGTGGTATGTCGATGCGTTCAGTTCAGACCATCGCTACGGACTGACGATCATCGCCTTCATCGGCAGCGTTTTCTCGCCGTATTATGCGAAGGAACGCCGCCGTGCGCTCATCGACCCAACGCAACATTGCTCCATCAATGTTGCGGTTTACGGGCGGGGCGCTGCGCGCTGGGCCATGACCGAACGATGCCGCCACGCGCTCGGCGCCACGCCTGAATTGCTGGCCATCGGACCGTCGAGCCTTTCGTGGGACGGAACGCGCCTCACCGTGAACATCGACGAGAAGGCTCCGGTGACGGGGCTCCCCGTGCGAGGCGTCGTCACGCTCGAACCCGAAATACGGAGCGACTTCGCCACCGACTTCGGCACGAGCGGCCGCCATCTGTGGGCGCCGATCGCACCGCGCGCCCGCGTGGAGGCGCGATTCGACGCGCCCGCCGTTTCATGGACCGGCACCGGCTATTTCGACACCAATCGCGGCGACGAGCCGCTCGAGGACGGTTTCTCTTACTGGAACTGGTCGCGTGCCGCCCTCTCTGACAGCGCGGTGATGCTCTATGAGGGCATCCGGCAGAACGGCGCGAGGTTCAACATGGGCGTCAGGATCGCGGCCGATGGAAGCGTCGGCCCGGTGGAGCTTCGCGAGCGTTGTGACCTTCCGCTGACGCGCTACTGGAAGATGCCCCGAGAAACCCGGATCGACGCAGGGCACACGGCGAACGTGCTTCAAACGCTCGAAGACACGCCGTTCTATTCGCGCTCCATGATCGCCACGCATCTTCTCGGCGAGCCCGCGCACGCAATGCACGAGAGCGTTTCCCTCGACCGGTTCCGCAAGCGCTGGGTTCAGTCGCTGCTGGGCTGGCGCATGCCGCGCGTCACGTTGCAGGGAAGTTCACGCGGCGTTTTTGGAGTGGGCCGCGACAAGGTCGAATAAAATCGGCCTCCACTGAATAATTGTGGAAACAAATCGCCGTCATTTGTTTCTACGATACGAATCTGGCTCACGATTCAATGTCCGAAACATATTGCTAGAGGCAATAAGACGATGGCGAAGAAACCAGCAGCTCCGAAACCAGCCGAGAAGCCGGCGACAGCCAAGGCCGCCGCCGCTCCGGCGAAGCCCGCTCCGAAGGCGAAGAAGGGCAAGTAGGCTCGGTTCCGATTTCGGTCGAAAGGCGGGGCGCGAGAAATCGCGCTCCGTTTCGTTTGAGGTTTCGGCCATCGTCGTCCCGCCGATTTTCCGCGAAACCGCAGCGCTCGGCTTTAGGCCTCGCGGATGACGTTCCGCATCCTGCCGATACCCTCGATCTCCGTTTCCAGCACGTCGCCGGGCTTCAGCCACTCGGGCGGCGTGCGGCCCATGCCGACGCCGGACGGAGTGCCGGTGGAGATGACGTCGCCCGGCTGAAGTGTCATGCCCCGCGAAAGCTCCGCGATGATGCGCGGGATCTTGAAATACATGTCGCGCGTGTTTCCGTCCTGCTTCACGACCCCATTGACGCGGGTTACGATCCGCACGGCGCTCGCGTCGAACTCGCCCGCGGGCACGATCCAGGGTCCCATCGGCGCGGTGCCGTCGAGGCTCTTGCCCTTGAGCCACTGACCGCCATGGCGGGTTTTCTGAAGATCGCGCGCGGATACGTCGTTGATGGCAGTATAGCCGAACACGTAATCCAGCGCCTCGAACTCGGTAATGTTCTTACCGCGCTTGCCGATCACGACGCCGAGTTCGGCCTCCCAGTCGATCTGGGCCGAAATTTCGGCATCGTAGGGGATCGGATCGAAGGGCCCGTTCAGCGCCGCAACACCCTTCGAGAAGAACACCGGATGCTCGGGCAGCTTCTGGGCCGGATCGCGGAAGGCAGCGCCCTCGCTGAAGTGCTCCAGATAATTCCAGCCCACGCAAAAGATATTGCCGTTCAGGCGCGGCAGCGGCGGCAGGACGCGCAGATCCGACACGTTGAAGCCGCCACGCGCCTCGATCGCCGCAAGCTCGCGCACTTCCGCCAGCGCTTCCGCGCCGCCCTCGATGAGCGCGCGCATGGATGTGCCGTCGAAACCGAGCGAGCGGCCCGCCTTGCGCGCCGCTTCGGCGACATCGGTCACGTGGCCGTCCGGTCGAACGATGCCGAGCCGCACGGCTCCGTTCTCGTTCGCGAAGGTGAGCAGCCTCAATTTCGAATCGAGCGGCACCTCGATGTTGGTCATCTCTGTTTCTCCTCTCGTCCGGAGATTGGCGCGGCGGGTCCGCGCTATCGCTTCCAGACTTCACGTATCGTCTGACTTTTCCTTGCACCCTCCATTTGGGGCCGAGCGGAAGCTCGTGCAATCGGCAACGAAAACGGTCGGGCCTACGCAAGACGCGCAAATTAGAGTATGAAAAGGTTCGGCTCGCCGGATTAGGGACAGCCCATGCGCGCCTTTCGTTTGCTGATGCTCCTCTTCGTTTTTCTGTGCCTCGTGCCGATTCTGGCATTGGTGGGCGCGGGAGCGGCAGCGCGTGTCGCCGGATGCGATCTCGATCCCGGGCAGCCGCTGCCCTGCCCGGTCGCTGGCGGCGACTATGGAGACGAGCTGTTTTCGGTGCTGAATTTCGGAATGCACACGGTCGAAGCGATCGCCGTCCTCGGCGCACTCATTGCCGTGTGGGTGATCGTGGAAATCGTGGCGGCTATCGGCCGTACCCCGAGAGGTCCGAGACCATCGGAACAGGACCGCGACAGCAAGGCCCCGTCTCGCCGGTGGCGGAAAGGCGACGCTCAGACCCCCGCCGCTTCGCGGAAGCGTGCACGCGGATCGTAGGGGTGCTTCTTCGCCCACTCCTGCATGAAGCGTTCAAGCTCGGGGTCTATCGCGGGCGGCAACATGATCTTCAATGTGATGAGCTGATCGCCATGCGTGCCGGTACGCGCGTTTGTGACTCCCTTGCCGCGAAGCCGCAGCACCTGACCGCTCGACGCGCCCTTCGGGATCGCGACCGTCACGCGCCCGCCGATGGTCGGGACCTCGACACGACTGCCAAGCACCGCCTCGTGAAGCGAAACCGGCAGTTCCAGCGTGATGTTGTCGCCGTCGCGCGCAAACAGCGGATGGGGCTGTATCTTCAGTTCGATGAGCGCGTCGCCGGGCTCGCCGCGCCCGGCGCCCGGGCCGCCCTTGTGGCGAAGCCTGAGCGTCTGCCCGCTCTCGACACCCGCCGGCACCGTGATGTCGAGCGTCTCGTTATCGGGAAACTGCACGCGCTTCTTCACGCCGTTGACGGCTTCGAGAAAGCTGATTTCGAGGTTGTAGCGGTAGTCCATGCCGCGCATGGTGAAGGCGCCGGACGGCCCGCGTCTGCCGAACAGGTCGCCGAAGATGTCGGAGAAATCTCCGCCGCCCGAGCCCCCATTTTGATAGCCGCCGAAGCCTTCGTATTCGCGGCTTCCGCCGCCTGCGCCGTAATCGCGGTAGAACTGGTGAGCGCGTTCATTGCCCATCGAGTCGATCTCGCCGGCGTCGTACCGCTTGCGTTTCTCCGGGCTCCCAAGCACGGCGAAGGCCGCCGACACGCGCTTGAACTTCTCCTCGGAGACCGGATCTCCCTTGTTCTGATCCGGATGCAGATCCTTGGCGAGCTTGCGGTACGCCCGACGGATCTCGTCGTTCGTCGCGGTGCGCTTCAGCCCTAGAACAGCGTAGAGATCTTGATCCATGGAACGTCGGGTGCAGGAGTGTGTCAGCGTTGCGAACTATGCAAAGACCGTTACAGAGCGACGGGAGTCAAGCTTAACTTATCCCCGCCGGGGCCGTCCTCAACGCGGACGCGCATTATCCCCCGAACAACCCCCCGAAAAATGTCTGTTTGACATGTTTAGACACAACCACCTCGGGTTGCAACGCCATCTCGCGCGCGACGGAGCGCAGGCGCCGGCGTAATTGCTCGCCGTCGAGCGATTCGAGCTTCGTCGGCAAGGACAGCACAAGCTTGCCCTGCTCACAAAGAAGCGTCGTCTGCGGGAGCAGGCCCTTCATTCCCGCCGTCAGCGTATGGGCGAGGCGAACCGTTTGCCCGATGATCAGCGCACGCTTCTGGAGCGGGCGCGGCAGAAGATGTGCAAGTTTCGGCATCAGCTCGCCTTGAAGCTTCCGCTCGTAGCGATGGTAGACGCACAGCGCAAGGAAGGCGCGGCCAGGGTGATCGATCCCCGCGAACGCCGATTGCGAGATGAGAACAGCGCTCTGCTCGCCCCGGTAATCGGGATGCGCGCGCCAGGAAATGTCCGACAGAAGGCAGGCCGCGTGGCGCAGGCGGCGCTCGTCATCGTGTTCGTGCTCGTTGGAGCGCGCGAAGAGACCGTCCGTCCATTCGATCAGTTCGCGCCCGTGCTGGAGTGAGCGCGCGCGCATGGCCGCAACCGTTTCGCACGCCGAGAGCAGAGGATCTTCGGCGCGCTCCGCCTCGCTGAGAAGCCGGTAGATCGTGCCTTCGCGCACGCCGAACGCCGAGAAGATCACGTCGGAAGGCTGCATCTTGCGGATCAGCGAATTGAGGAGCAGCGCGCCGAACGGCACCGTTTCCTCGCGTCCCGCCGACATGCCCGCGAGCCGCTTCAGCCCCGTCGGCGAGTTGTTGGCATAGCGCGCGGTAATTTGCAGCGCCTTTCGCGCATCCATCTTGTAGCCGTGCACGGCGGAAAGCGGATAGTTCGTCTGGGCCATATGCAGCTTGGCGAGCGCACGCCACGTGCCGCCGATCGCATAGAAATTTTCGCCGCGCACATGGTTGAGCCACTCCACCGAGGCAAGCGCGTCCTCAATGATGGGAATGGCTTCGGTCTTCTCGCCATGTGTCCTCTCGGCCAGCGACAAACTTCCGAGCGGCAGGGAAATCTTGTCGGACAGCGTTTCGCCATCGATGCGCACAAGCTCCATGCTCCCGCCGCCAAGGTCGCCGACGATGCCGCGCGGATTCACGAACCCCGCGCGAACGCCCGTGGCGGCAAGCTCCGCCTCTTCGGCGTTGCCGATCACGCGGATCGGGACGCCGCAGGCCTCCTCCGCCTTCGCGAGAAATTCCGGGCCGTCCTCAGCCCAGCGGACCGCTGCTGTCGCGAACGGATGAATGTCGCGCTCGCGGACGCCGCAGATGTCGGCGAGCTTGCGGAAGCGCGCCAGCGAGGCGAGCGCGCTTGGCACCGTTTCGGGATTGAGGCGCTTCAGTTCGTTGAGATAACGGCCGAGCCCGCACATCGCCTTTTCCTGAAAAAGAGGCGTTGGAGCGCGGGTGAGCCTTTCATACACGACAAGGCGGATGGAGTTCGAACCGATGTCGATGACGGCCACCGGGCGCGCGCCAGGCAACCGCCCACTTATCGAACCGAGCGTCGAATTATCCACAAATCATCCTCGTGCGCTGGGGCATGGGTTTGCTTGACATTGCTGCCCGCCTTCAAGCAGGGCGTGCGCTTCACCCATGACACTTGTTGAAGCCCGTGAAGGCTGGAGTTTTACATTCGATCCGGCCGCCGCAGCCGGTGGCTTGATGTAATTCTCTGCGTCAGGCATGCGGCGCCGATGCGACCGCGAAACGTCGCGGGAAATTCTGCTTGAGTGCGCCGCCGCGCCCGGAAAGGCTGGGATTGGTCATGAAATACTCATGCGCGCTGAAGGGTTCCTCGCCGGGCTTCAGATGAAAGCGCTGGGAGCTGCCATCGCTCTCGATTTTCCAGCTCTGGAGATTATCCTTCAGATTGGCGATCATGATCTGGTCGAGAACCTGTTCGTGGACGGTTGAATTCGTTATCGCGGTCATGGCCTCGACGCGCCGCTCAAGGTTGCGCGGCATCATGTCGGCGGAACTGATATACACGTGCGCATCCTCGGATGGCAATCCGTGCCCTGCCCCGAAACAATAGATGCGTGAATGTTCCAGAAATCGTCCGATGATGCTTTTCGCGCGGATGTTTTCGGAAAGTCCGCGAATGCCGGGCTTGAGGCAGCAGATGCCGCGGATGACGAGGTCGACGGGTACGCCCGACAGACTCGCCTCATAGAGCGCATCGATCACCTCGGGATCGACGAGCGCGTTGAGCTTCATCCAGATCGCGGCGGGGCGCCCGGCCTTGGCGTGAGCGATCTCGTTATGGATCTCCTCGATGATCCGAGCCTTGATGCCGTGGGGCGAGATATACATGCGTTCGAGGTTGTTCGGGCGGCTGTAGGTCGTCACGTAATTGAAGATGCGCGACACGTCACGGCCGACAGCCGGGTCGGCCGTGAAATAGGACAGGTCCGTGTAGATCTTCGCCGTCGCCGGGTGATAATTGCCGGTGCCGATGTGGCAATAGGTGCGAAGCTCGCCGTTCTCCTTGCGCACAACCTGCCCGAGCTTCGCATGCGTCTTGAGATCGAGCTGGGTCAGGCCGTAGACCACGTGCACGCCCACCGCTTCGAGCTGCTTCGCCCATTCGAGGTTGTTCAATTCGTCGAAGCGGGCGGTCACTTCGATCATCACGGTCACGCTCTTGCCCGCCTCGCGCGCCTGCCGGAGCGCCTCCACGATGGGAGAGCGTTTCGACGTGCGGTAGAGCGTCCATTTGATGGCGACGACATCGGGATCGGATGCGGCCTGCCGCAGATATTGCAGCACCACGTCGAACGACTCGTACGGATGATGAACGATGATGTCCTTGGCCGAGATGGCCGCGAAACAGTCATTGTCGAACTCGGCGATCCGTTCCGGAAAGCGGATTTCAAAGGGCTTGTAGAGCAGATCCGGCCGGTCGTTCACGATAAGTTGCGAGACGTCGGCGATGGCGAAAAGCCCGTCGACCGGCACCACGTCGTCTCGCCCGATCTTGAGCCCGGCGATGATGAGTTCGCGCGCGGGCGCAGGCAACGACGCGCTCATTTCGAGCCGGATCACCTCGCCGAGCTGGCGCCGCACCAGCGCCTTGCGGAGCACCTTCTGAAGATCCTCGCTTTTTTCCTGAAACTCGATTTCGCTGTTCCGCAGCGGCCTGAAGAGGCCGACATGCCTGACCTTGAAGCCCGGCAACAGCGTGTGCGCGTAAAGCGCGATCAGCACTTCCATCGCGATGAAGCGGATCACGGGCTTGCCGCCCTCGCCTTCCGTCTGCGGCAGTCGGATGAAGCGATCGAGACCGTTCGGGATCACGACAAGCGCATACATCAGGCGCGGTTCGCCCTCGAAATCCGAATCGCGGACGAGAGTGAGTTCCCGCGTGCATTCCAGCACGAGCACCAGTTCCTGACTCTGCACGTGCGGGAAAGGATGCGCGGCGTCCACCGCCACGGCACTCAGCGCCGAAAAAACCCGCCGCATGAAATAGATTTCGAGCCAGTCCCGTTCCGCGTCGGAAATCGACGCCGCGGTGGCGATCTGGATGTTCTCCTGCTCCATGTCCTCGCGAAGCGCGTTCCAGCGCTCCTGCTGGATCGCGGAAAGCGGAACGACGGATTCGTTGATCTTGTCCACCTGCTGCTTCGGCGTCAGTCCGTCGGGCGAGACTTCAACGATTTCGGTCGCCGCCTGTTCGTGCAGACCCGCCACGCGCACGCGATAGAACTCATCGAGGTTGGAGCCCGAAATCGCCAGAAACCGAACGCGCTCCAGAAGGGGGTTGCGGGTGTTCGCCGATTCCTCAAGGACGCGCTTGTTGAATGCGAGCCACGACAATTCCCTGTTGAAGAAGCGTTCCACGCCAAAGGCTTCTATTCTGTCCCGGTATGTGGGGGCAGGTTCGGCTTCGGCGATTTTCATTTCCATGATCTCCGTTTTGGCGTCCTTGTGACGCGTGAATTGCGCACTCAGAGCTTGGAAGCGCTTTGTGACATGACGAACACAAGACACCGAGGCAAAACGCCGGAAGGCACGTTTCGCTCGCAGCGGTCGATGGTGCGGACGTTCACGCGACGAACAAACTGAACTTAAAAAGATGACGCCGCGCCCGCACCGTCGCAAGAGCTTCTTCCGGCGGATTTGCTCGGGCGATCCGGCGACGCAAAGGCGTTGGCACCTGTCGGCGCAGGGCGGTCCTGCGCGGCCCTCGGGGCGCGCGGCTTCAGATGCCGTCGTCCGGCTCGTCGTCCCCGCTGTCCGGTCCGCCCCCCGCCGCCTTCAAGACCTTGGCCGCGAAGCTGCGCGTGATCCGGCGGCGTTCGGCCAGCGCCGCCTTGTCGAGCAGAGACGCCACGGCATCCGCCGCCGCCATCGAACGCTCGATGCGCTGGACGAGATAGGCAATCACGTCCGGGGCGATCTCGATGCCGCGATCGCTGAAATGCTTCAGGAGAAGCGCGGCCAGATGCTCCTCGTCCGGGGGCTGAATTTCGGCCGTTGGATAGGAGCGGATGCGCGAGCGCAGATCCGGCAGCGCGATCCGCCAGCTTCCGGGCGGCGTTCGCGCGGTCAGGAGAATGAACGAGCCGTGTTCGCGCGCCAGGTTCAGATGATGAAACAGCGCCGTCTCGGGCAGCCCTGACGCGTCCACATCTTCCAGAACGAGCGGCTGCCAGGGCGCGGCCCAAATGTGACTTCCGAGAAGCGCGGGATCGGCGAATGCCGCGTTCGCCCGCGCGCTCCAGATATGGGCGAGATATGTCTTGCCCGATTGCGGCGGGCCCCAGATGACGGCCGCAGGCGCGTGCCAGTCCGGCCATTGGCCGACGAGGCCGAAGGCGCGGCCGTTTCGGGCCGTCACGAAGAAATCGCCCTCGTCATAGGCGAAACGCCGGGGCAGATCGAGCACGAGCTGGGATGACATCAACCGGCCTCAGCCGATGGCCGCTGTCTTGCGCGGCTTCGTGCCTTCGACCGCTTCCACTGCGGCGCTACCCTTTTGCTCGTCATAAATTTCGCTTTCCTGATATTTTCGGATCGCAAAGCGCACCAGCACGCCGATGACCGCTGCAAGCGGTACCGAGATCAGAAGGCCGGTGAAGCCGAGAAGATAACCCGACGCGACGAGCGCGAAAAGAAGCCATACCGGATGTAGCCGCACCTGATTTCCGACGATGTTCGGCGTCAGCACGTTGCCCTCGATGACTTGTCCGAAGATGAAAACCCCGACAACGAGCGCCACCATGGCGTAATCCGGCGCGAATTGAGCAAGCGCAACACCGCCTGCGACCAGCAAGCCGCTCGTCGAGCCGAGGTATGGCACGAAGCTGACGATGCCTGCGAAAAGGCCGATGAGGAGGCCGTAATTGAGCCCGATCAGGCCAAGCGTCACCATGTAGAACACCGACAGGATCGACAGCACGATGAACATCCCGCGCAGATAGCCGGAAATCGTGTCGTCGACCTCCCCCGCAAGTTTGCGGATCGTCGGAGCGTCCCGCTTCGGAAGAAGGCTGTCGACGGACGCGAGCATCTTGTCCCAGTCGCGCAGCAGGAAGAACGTCACCACCGGCGTCAGAAAGAGAAGCGCGAGCGTGTTGAAGAAGGCGAGGCTGCTTTCCGCAAGGCTCCGCAGATAGCCCGCGACCACGCCAGCCACATCCTGTGCCTGCCCCTGCGCCGCGCCCGTACCCTCCTGTTGCTGGACCGTGCTCTGAATGGACTTGATATATTGCGGGTAATGCTCCCAGAGATAGGCGCGCGCGCGCTGATAATAGCCCGGCAGATCCTGCGCAAATTGCCGAAGCTGATCGACCAGCGGAGGAATGAGCAGCGCGAAGATCGCGACGAAGATCAGGATCAGCACCGCGATGATCGCAAACGCCGCCGCGCCGCGATGGACGCCGATGCGGTTTAGCCGATTGACCAGCGGGTGAAACAGGTAGGCGAGCACGAACCCCGCCGCGAAAGGCATCAGCACGTCGGCGAACACCATGAGCCCCATCGTGCCGAGGGCGACGACCGCCACCCAGAACGTTGCATGCGGGGAGAGACGGATCGTATTGTCCATGCTGACGCTTTACTCCCTGAGCCTGATGGCTTTTCGCCTGGAATCCAAGCGATAGGTTTATTTATCGTCCGTTCAATGCGCCGGCGCTGCCGCCTGTCGAAGCGAGGGCCGCTCGCATCAACGTTCGAGCCGCGGCAGAGTTTCCTTCGCTGCCTCAATGGCGCGGAAACGGAGCGGCGAACCGGCCCTGCTTGTGGGCGCGACTGTAGCGGCGCGCCCCAAAGAGGCAAGACATAAGGGGCAACACGGAACACCTTGCGGCGACGACGCGTGGCTTTCATGCCCTCACGCCTTGTCGCGCTATCCGAGAAGCGGCCACAGAACCATCAGCAGCCCGGCCGTAGCCACTCCCCAGACGAGAGTGCGAATGTAGGGAACGCCGAAGGCATAAAGCGGCACATAGGCGACGCGTCCCCAGAAATAGAGCTGCGCGCCGAGCGCGGTGGTGGCGCTTTCCCGCCCCGCGGCGTGTGCCACGAGCACCGCGGCGACGAACAGCGGCAGCGTCTCGTAAAGGTTCGCCTGCGCGCGGCCCAGCCGATCCGCTATCGGATTGAGCGGCGGCTGCCTTTCGTCCCGCGCGCCCATGTTCCATTTCGCGCCGTATTGCGCCGTTCGTGCGATGGAGAAAAGGCCGATCTGCACGATGGCCAGCACGACGGTCCACGCCAGCATCGTAAGTTCCGTGGTCATGCGATCTTTTCTCCAGCGAGGTTGTCGGCGATGGGACGTCCGCCAACCGGACGGATTTATCGCGCGGCAACGAGGAAAGGTTCGAGGGCAGGAGCATCGCACGCATCGAGCGCCGAAAAAAGCCGCTCCCACTCCGCGGCGCGGTCGTCCCAGCGGGCGAGCCCGCTCCCGGCTATGCACGCGCGATTGAGGCGAAGCCAGAGCGCGTCATCCGCGAGTACCTCGCTGGCATGCCGGGTGAAAGTCTCGGGGCTGCTGGCGAGAAAGCCGGTTTCGCCGTGGCGCACGCGCTCCTTCAGCGCGCCGATCCCGCATGTGACGAGCGGAACGCCCGAAGCCGTTGCCTCCGCAGCCGCAAGGCAAAAGGTCTCGTCGAGGTCGCCGGGGATGAGCATCACGCGCGCTGTCCTGAGTTCGGCCGCAAGCTCTGCCCGCGCGACGCCCCCGCGTATCTGCACGCCCGGTCCGGCACCGCCGATGCGCGCGGCGGCTTCATCAAGGCTCGACTGGGGGCAGAATACGTGCAACTCCGCATCGGGAACGGCCGCGCGAATACCGGGCCAGAGCCGCGCCACGAAATCGAGACCGCGCGAGGGCCGCGAACAGAAGACGGCCTTCGCAGCGCGTGGCGTCGCGTCCGGCTCCGGCGCGAAGAACATTTGCGCCACACCGTGGGCGATCTCCACGCGACGGCGGTACGGCACGCGCCGGTCGAGCGTCGATGCGTGGTAGCCACCGAGCAGCACCGCCGTCGGCCTATGCCAGAGGAGGGCGAGCGCATTACGCCGCTTGAGAAATTTGCGAAGCGTCGGCGGCGTATGCAGCCATGTCAGCTTGTGGCGCGCCTTGAAACCCCAATAAAGTCGGTCCGAGTTGAGCGCGATGGCGACATCGACAGGCGGCAGATCTGAGCGGCTGTCGAGCGGTAGCCATGTCACGCCGCTTTCCACAGACGACGCCTTGAGGCGGTTCAGCGCGAAGACCCGATGGCCGCGCCGCGCAAGCGCCTCCGCGAGATAAATCGCCGAGCTTTCGGTTCCGCCCAACGCGCCCGCGCGAAGCGAAGCGCCCGTATAGGCGGGATGCTTGTGGTTCGCATGCAGGATCGCGATCGTCGCCAAGGGATTGCTCGCCGAACTGTATCAACCCGGCTCATACCAACCCATGGTTGTACATTCAAGCATCTTACTGCGACGTCGTCGTAAATCCGTTGGATATCGCTGCCGCGGAGCCGCGAAGCGTGGACAGGCGCTGCGCCGACGCCTGAAGGTCCGCCAGCGCAAGTGTGCCGTTTCTCACGGCGTCGGCAATCGCACCCGCCAGAGCCGCGCGCGTCGCCGCCGGGCTTTCCTTGCCGCCGTCCACAACCAGCACGTCGCACCCCTTCGCGAATGAAGACACCGTTTCAGCGGCGCCCGCCGTCATCGTGAGAAAGCAGAAGCGAGGCCCCCGCACGAGGTTTTCATAGGCCGAAAGCGATGCCGTCTCGTCGCCGATGGTCGCGGCGACCGGTGTGCCCGGATAGGCGACGAGCAGCGACTTCAGGGCGCGCACGGAAAGCTCGCTTTGATCCACCACCGGCACGGCAATAACGTTGGTGTCCTTGTGGCCCAGGATGAAAGTCTTGGCAAAAACGCCGGATTGCAGCGGATTGGCGCCGAAGCTCGACGGGTCCGCCGCCGCCCCCGAAGGACTGAGCGCCGGGCCGAAATTCAGGTTGAAGCCGAGATGCGCAAGGTTGAAACCGAGCGAGCGATAGGTGGAATAGGCGTACTCCGGATCGCCCCTGCCCGCTATGTCGCCAGGAGCGGGCCACGCCTCGAACTCCTTCAATTGCGGCAGCGCGTCTTCCTTGCCGCCGATCTCGCGGATCGCGAAGAAGGGCCGTTGAGCCGCGTTTCCCTGCCAGAGAAACTTCACGAGGTCGCGCAGCTGAGCCTTGGAAGCGATATTCTGCCGCGAGAACATCGCGCCTGCAATCTGGCCGGATTGCAGCATGGCGCGCATGGCTTTCGGACCGACATCGGCGGGAAGCGTGCCGGGAAAGCGAAGGAACAGCACCTTTCCCGCCGCACGGTCGATCTCGGGGTCGATGGCGGGGCCAATCGGAAGCGGCGCTTCGATGGGCGCGGCCGCCGGAGCTGCGAGCTTCGGCTTCTGCTGCGCCTCGGCGGTTCCGGTTGTGGCGGCGGGCCGCTTCGATTTCGGCTGCGCTTCGCCGACGTTGACAGGCGATGACTTCTGTTGCTGCTGCGGCGGTTTCTGCGGGGTGGTGGGCGTCGTCGTTGCCCAGCCCTCGCGGGGCTGACGCCGCAGGCGATCGAGTTCCTGCTTCAGCTTCCGCTGCGCTTCGGCGTCCGCATCGTCAGCGGATGCGCCATTGTTTTGCGCGGTTTTTACCCATTGTCGGCTATTGTCGCCGATGGTGCGCGCTTCGAGCGGTGCTTCCTTGGCGGACGCCACACCGCTATACTCCACCGCGCCGCTCCCCGCACAAGGTTTGGCGGCGATAAGGGCTAGGCCGAGAGCAAGTCCGCGCAGGATGGGAATGTTTCGATGCGCCATTGGCTCAAACGTCGCAGTGGTTTTCATTGTGTTAGCGGAATGCGCGAACAGGGTAAAGCAGGCTCTGCCGCCGTCCGGCGCGCGGGCGCGACCGTGGCTTTCGCCTCGATCCTAACCGCGGCAGTCTTGACTTTCGGTATCGCGGGGCCGGCAAGTGCCGCGCCCGACAAGACGGCGCTCAAGGCGCAGGAGGGAAGTTCGGCGCTCCTTCGCGGCCGCTACGACCTCGCCGTCACTGCCTATGACGAGGCGCTTCGCGAGGCGGGTCTGCCGGCCGCTCGTCAGGCTACCATCCTTTCGGATCGCGGCGTCGCGAAATGGCGCATGAAACAGCTTGAAGACGCCGCTGCCGACTTCACCAAGGCGGTTTCGCTCAACCCTGACTACGCGCTCGCCTGGAACAATCGCGGCAACGTCTTTCTGGAAATGAACCGGCCGGAGGACGCCTTCCGGGACTTCGACCGCGCGGTGGCGCTTTCGCCCGATTTCGGCGCGGCCTATGCGAACCGCGCCAATGCGAGCCAGAAGCTCAACCACCAGGACGCCGCCGAAAAGGATTTCCGCAAGGCAATCGAACTGATGCCCGCAAGTTCCATCCCCCTGAACGGGTGCGGAAGGATCGCGGCTGGCTCCGGCCGCCTCTACACCGGGCTTCGCTATCTGAACCGCGCCATCGCTCTGAACGCGCAATTCGCCCCGGCCTACCAGAACCGGGCGGCGATCTACGCGGCGCTGAAGCGGAACGACGAGGCGGCGCAGGATCTCGACAAGGTGATCGCGCTCGCCCCGGACAACGCCGCGCTCTATGTGGCGCGGGGACAAGCCCACGCAAAGGAAAGGCGCTTCGCTCAGGCGTTTCGCGATTTCACCAAGGCCGTCGAAATCGCTCCGGACAACGTCCCGGCGCTGATCGGGCGTGCCTCGCAGAACCTCGAACGCAAGCGCGCCGACCTCGCGCTGGAAGACCTGAACCACGCGATCTCGCTGGACGCAAACGCCGCGGAAGCCTGGTTCTGGCGCGGTCAGGCGAAATATGGAACGGGCGATACGGACGGTGCGGACGCGGACTTGTCGAAGGCCATCGAACTTGCGCCCGCCCACGCCGACGCCTATCGCTTCCGGGGCAGCTACCGAGAGCGCGGCGGGCGCCGTGACGAAGCCATCGCCGATTACCGCAGGGCTCTCGAACTCGATCCGCTCAATCGCGACCTGCGCGACGGCTACAAGGCGGCGAGCGGCGAGACGGCCGATGCCGTGGTGAAGCCTCTCGCGCCTGCCGTCGACGGCTGGGAGGTGTTCCGCTCCTCGGGCGGTCACTATACGGCGCTGAACGAACGCTATCCCAAATTGCCGGTGATCCTCGAAACGCAGGGCGATGCGCCGGCGGAGATCCTCGAATGGACGCCGCTTAAGGAAACGCTCGCGGGCATCGGCCTGTTGCGCTACCGGTCGGGCGAGAAGGGCGCACTCCCTCACGAATATGTCGCCATCATAGATCTTTCGCGCGCTCAGGTGGCGGGCATCGAGCCCTACATCACGGGTGAGGCAAAATCGAAATGGGCGTGGACGCAATATGGCGTCACGGTCACCGACACCGACGGACTTTCGAGCACCTACGACTTGAGGAAACCGAGGCAGGAAATGCCGCAGGCGGCCCGGCGCGACGAGAACCCGTGGACGACGGTCTTCGGCGGCGGCGGCGGGGGCAACGGCGGTGCCCGGCGCGGCGGCTCCGGCATCTTCGGCTGGCTTTTCCGGTGATGTCGCTCGGGCCGGTAAAAATGGCAGCGGTGGCGTCAGCATTGGCAGCGGCAGGCTGCACGGCCACCACCGCCGACAGTTTGCCTGCGCTCAAGGCCGACACATCGAGGCTGACCGTATCGGGGCTCTCGTCCGGCGGCTACATGGCCGGGCAGTTTCAGGTCGCTTTTTCCGAGCGCGTCAAAGGCGCCGGCATCGTGGCGGCCGGGCCGTTCGGATGCGCCATGAGCGCGGGCGCGAAGGCGATCCCCATCTTCCCGGCGGCGCTCGCGCTGAACACGGCGCAGGCGCAGAACGGCTGCATGGCCGACTACCTTTCGTCTCTCGGCGTGCTCGACGCGGGCCGGCTGCTGGCGCAGGCGAAGAAGCTTGCGGACGCTGGCTCAATCGATCCGCTGTCGAATCTCAAGACGTCGAAGATCTACCTTTATTCGGGCGCGAACGACCGCACGGTTGCGCTCTCCGTGGTGAAGGCCGCACGCGCCTTTTATCTCGCGGCGGGGGTGCCCGAAGCGAACATCGATTTCGTCTCGGGCGGGGCTGGCGGCCATGCGTTTTCCACGGCAGGCGCGGGAAATGCGTGCGAGCTGTCCGAGCCGCCTTTCGTCAACAACTGCAACTACGATCAGGCCGGGGCGATCTTGCGTTTCCTCCATGGTGCTCTCGAACCGAAGGGCACCGCGGCGGAAGCGGATTTCGCGCTTTTCGACCAGCGCCGCTACGCTTCATCCGACGCAACGCTGGCGGATGAAGGCGTGGTCTATGTGCCCCCCGCCTGTCGCGGCGGCGGCTGCCGCGTGCATGTGCTGTTCCACGGCTGCAAGCAGACCCGCGCGCTCGTCGGCGACGCGGTGACGAAGAAGTCGGGCTTCGCCGATTGGGCCGCGACGAACCGGCTGATCGTGCTTTTCCCGCAGGTCGAGGCGTCGGCCGCAAATCCCAACGCCTGCTGGGACTGGTGGGGCTATACCGGCCTCGATTTCCTCACGAAGAAGGCCCCGCAGATGAAAGCCGTCGCAGCGATGGTTGAGGCGCTCGGGAAGTAGGCACCGGCGCGGCAGCCCGGCAAGCTAATCAGCTTGGGCCAGAAACGCGGCGATGGCCGGATTCTTCTGCAACTCCGCCAGTTCTTCCGGTGTCGGAAGCTGCGGCTTGTCGCGCTCGGCGTTCACCATGCACAGGAAGCCGAAAGGCTCGCCCGCGCTCGCGCGAAACTGGTGCCACGTCATCGGCGGGATGAAAACGAGATCCGGCGCGGCCACCTCGCGCACTTCTTCCCCGACGAGACAAAGCCCGCGCCCGCGAAAGATCATCACGCCGTGCACATGGTTGTGCCGTTCGAAGGTGGAATGGCCGCCCGGCGCCATCTCGAAATAGCGAAGCTCGCAGGAAAGCTCGGGCCGCTGGAAAAGCACCTGCCGCGTGATCGCCCTGAACGGCGCGCTGCCTTCGTCCTTGTAGGCGAGAACGTCCACGCCATCCCAGCGGAAGGCGCCGTCGCCGAGGCGGGAGGGCGCCCCGGCCTCCTGTTTTGACGCGTTTTCTTCAAGCGGACCGGCATCCGCCGCGCTTGAATATATCCTGGCCCTGCGAATGTTGGAGCTTTCGCGATCCGTCATGCCAGCGATCCCTCGAAATGGCGGACCACGCGCGCCTGAAACGCGGCCGCCTCGTCCGTGATCCGCTCGCGTGCCGCGAGCAGGCTGCCGCCGATGAGGAACATCGTGTCCGCACCGTAGAAATCCAGAAGTTCGTCCACGCGCTGAAGCGTCATGCCGCCCGCCGGGCAGGGAAAACAGGGCTTGATGTCCCACCACGGCCGGCGCGCGGCTTGCGCGATGGCGCGGCAGGTTTCGGGCGAATAGCTGAAGCGGCCGCCATAATTCGGGTAGATGGTGACATCCGCGCCGAAAAGACGGAACAGCGTGCCGAGAAGGAAGGGCGGCGCGATGCGGGCCGCGCCCGCCATGGCCGGGTGCGCGATGAACGCGACATTCGGGAACAGCCGCGTCAGGCGATGGAAGTTCGACACGCCGATCAGCATCGGCTCGACGAGCACCGCCTCGCCCCCCTCCGCCTCGGCCAGCGCGATCTGGTCCGCCGCCTGATCGAAGCTGCCCGAAACATTCGGCGCATAGAGCGTGCGGTGGCCCGTCTTCGCATTCGTCTCGCGCACGGCGCTGGCGACGGCGCGCACTCGGTCGGCGAAGGGACTGTAGATCTGATCGGCAAGGCCGTGATCGTCCTTGATGAAGTCGATGCCGCCCGCCGCGAGCCGCGCGGCAAGCGCGCCGAGTTCGTCCGGCGACAGACCCTGCGGCTTCAACGCGGTACAGGTGAGCGCGCGAACGCCTGCGCCAGCCTTCTCGCGAAGCCCGCCGATGCCGATATTCGGCCCGCCGAACGCCCGCGCCATGGCTTCCGGGATCTCCGCGTCGACGAGCGTCACATCCGGCATGATCGAGCTGTTGCCGAACAGCATGTTGAGAAGCTGACCCGCCTCGTAACCCGTCGTGTCGACCGCGAGGCCGATCCGAACCTCGAACAGACCGGGCGCCGCCTCGCTTATGCCCTGCACCTCGCCGACGATGTCGCGGAGAACGCCCGCGTCGGCGATGGCGTCGAGCGGCATCTCCACGCTCTGCTCGACCGCGATCGCCGCCGCTCTCGCCTCGATCGACGCCGCGTCGCTACGGACCTGATAAGTAACGCTCAGTCGGGACATTCGCTTTGATGGTCCGCTTCCCACATTTCAACCGGTTACGGCCCCTTGCAAGCAAATGCAAAAATCGCAAGGACCGCCGATACGATCCCGATGGAGCCTTTGAATTTGACAGTCGAGCCGAAGTTCGCAGGAACAGGGGGTCTGATGTCAAATTCGCTCCACCGGCCTCAGCCTTATTGTTGCACGTTTCCTGACGCAAGCGCATGCAAAGACGATAGCTCTGACGACCTTATGGACAAGCAGAGCGGGCCGGGCTATCCGGCATCAGCCTTTTTCGAAAGCTCCGCTCATGCTTCGACGCCTCTACGAAAAGACAATGCGTCTCGCCGAAGGCCCGCGCGCGCTGCTCGCGCTCGTGCTGGTGTCCTTTGCCGAAAGCTCTTTCTTCCCGATCCCCCCCGATGCACTCCTCATCCCGATGGTGCTGGCGCAGCGCGAGCGCGCGTTCAAGCTCGCGGCCTGGTGCACGGTGGCATCGGTCATAGGCGGGATCGTCGGCTATGCCATCGGCGCGCTGCTGTATGACACGCTCGGCAAGTGGATCATCGACTTCTACGGCTACGGCCAGAACATGGATGCGTTCCGCGCCACCTATGCCGAGTGGGGTGCATGGATCATCCTTATCAAGGGGTTGACGCCGATCCCCTTCAAGCTCGTGACCATCGCGAGCGGCTTCGCAGGTTACGATTTCTGGCTGTTTGTCCTGCTTTCCTTCATCACCCGGGGCGTTCGCTTCTTCCTTGAAGCCACCTTGCTGCATATCTATGGCGAACCGATCCGCGATTTCCTCGAACGCCGCCTCGAAATGGTGACGGCAGGGTTCGCGGCGGTGATCGTCTCGGGGTTCCTCATTGTTCGATATGTCATATAACTCCGCAACAACTCGCGGCGAACGGGCATCCCTCGATGCACGGACCGCCGCTCTCGTGATCGCGGCCGTGAGCGTCATCTCGTTGACCGCCGCATGGTCCTTCGAACTCGCCGGGTACGCGCCCTGCCCGCTCTGTCTCGAAGAGCGCATCCCCTATTATGCCGGCATCCCCGGCGGCATCCTCGCCGCATGGTTCGCCACGCGTGCGCCCAGAGTTGCCGCACTGATCCTTGCCGCGCTGATGATCGGCTTTCTCTACAACGCGGGGCTCAGCGTCTATCACGCGGGCGCAGAGTGGAAGCTCTGGCCGGGCCCCGACACCTGCGCGAGCGACGGCACGCTTAAGCCGGGAGCGCTGCTCCAAAGCCTGAGGAACAACGCCGTCGTGCGGTGCGACGAGGCGGCGCTCCGCATCTGGGGCGTGTCGCTGGCGGGCTACAACGTGCTGGTTTCAGGCGCGCTCGCGATCGTGGCGGCCTTCGGCATCTGGCGCAGCCGCTGACACCTGATCGATGGACTCCGGCGGCGGCCGCGCCTGACAAGGCCAGCCGACCTGTCGATGCTTCGAACGTCGATTCGCGCCGACCCGATCGAATAATCCGATGATCGGGAGCGAGAGACGCAATGTCGCATGACAACGCGTGCGCCCTCACAAGCCCCTGAAACTGAATTGAAAAATACAAGCGGTTGCGCCTGGGCTTTCGCGTCGTCGTTCGTCGGCACGGTGAAGAACGAAACGGGTTTATTTACTCATATACATTATCGGGTATAGTTTTATTCCATCAAGTTGAGATGCTGTAGGCAACCCATCCAATATTTCGCGAGAAATCGGATGATTTTTGTCAAATCGCATAAAGGCGCTATGGCAACATGGCGGCTTCAACTTGGTGATCACGTCAACATAGGAGGCTTCCCATGGACCCCGTGTGGATCTGGGTTGACATCATTGTTCTTTCGGCAGTTATTTCTGTATTCCTTCTCAACATGAAGAGCGGGATAAAGTAGCTTCCGCTCCTCCTGCTGGCCAGCAAGCCGGATGTGCCATGAAACAATCTGGCGCACCCGGTCCATTCTTTTGAGCGAGAGAAGATAAGCACGCCATAGGGCGTGAGATTTGCGCGTCCCACTGCGGCAGTCAGGCGAATAGTTGCGCGGGCGCGCAGGCAGGGGCGAGCTTTCGAGCCCTCCCCCGCAATTTGAATCGAAACAGGTTAGAGGCGGGCAGAGTCCCGAAGGCTTTCACGGCGATACTGCTCTCGACTTAGAAGCAGGGGCAGTCACATGGCAGACTCCGACGTCGAAACCCGCATTCATGAGGAATCGGTCGAGCCGCGTCAGGGCCACGTCTTGTACAAGGCCATCCCGCAGGTCGTGGTTCTCGTCCTCACGCTCGTCGGCGTCGCCTATACGAGCATGACGAGACAGGCGCTCGTCGGCTATTGGGAGTTTCTTGCGCTTATCACAGGTCTCGTCTGCGTCATCAGCGGCTGGCCGCACGCGCGCACCCGCGCCGACCGCGTGCGCCTCGTATGGACGCAAGCGCTGCACTGGACCGCCTTTCTCGTGGCTATGAACCTGCTCCTCATCTCGGACGTGCAGCGCATGCTGAGCACCGATGCCACGGGGCTGGCGATCCTTCTGCTCCTTGCGCTTGGAACCTTCGTCGCGGGCGTCCATACGCTTTCGTGGCAAACCTGCGTGCTCGGCCTTGTCATGGCGTTATCCGTGCCCGCCATCGCCTGGATCGAGGAATCGGCGCTCGTGCTCGTGTTCGTCCTGCTCATGCTGCTCGTCGTGGGCACGATCATCCTCATGACGGCACGCCGGGGCCGGTCGGGCGACGACCGTCTCGGCGAGCCTCTGTAAGCGGATAACGCACCGAAAACTTCCTTTCGCAAAACCTGCGGGATAGAAAGCGCGCCCGACGCTGTTAGGATGGCAGCGGAAACGGGAAGGCACGCGCAATGGCATTCGTGAGACGGAACGCTGAATACGAGAGCTGGCTTCGCACGCAGTGCAATGTGGTCGACGTCGATCTCGACAAGAAGCACAAGCGCATGGCCGAGAGCCCGTTAAGGTTCCTGCGAGCGACCTATTTCCGTTACGCCCGAAAGGTCGAGAAGCTTCTGCCCGACCTCGCTGACGCGCCGCATGTGCTGGCCGTAGGCGACATTCACATCGAGAATTTCGGGACTTGGCGCGATGCCGAGGGGCGTCTCATCTGGGGCGTGAACGATTTCGATGAAGCCGCCGTGATGCCTTACACGTTCGATCTCGTGCGGCTTTGCGTGAGCGCCGGACTTTCGCCCGATCTCGGCGATCACGCGCATGCAGCCGACGCGATTCTTGCCGGCTACGAGCGTGGCCTCGCCGAACCGGCGCCGATGGTGCTCGATGGGGACGCCTCGTGGCTGCGCCCCTTCGTTTCCCCGACGGAGAAAACGCGCGCGGATTTCGCGGCGGAAATCGAAACGCTCCCGGATTTCGATCCGCCCGGCGAGGTCAAGGCCGGTTTTGCCGAGAGTTTCCCGGAAGGTGCCGTCATCGAAGGATATGCGCCGCGCGCGAAAGGCGGCGGCAGCCTCGGCCGCCCTCGCTTCATCGCGGTGGCGACGTGGCGGGGCGGGCCCATCGTGCGCGAGGCGAAGGCTCTCGTGCCGTCGGCGTGGGATTTCGCGCACAAGAAGGAAGGATGGCCGCCGCGCTTTCGCGAACTGGCGGATGGCCCTTTCCGCGCGCCCGACCCTTTCCTCGATATTCGCGGGCGTTACCTGATACGCCGCATCGCCCCGGATTCGCGCAAGCTCGACTTTGGCGGCGAAATCCCGAAGCGCCTCCAAGGGTTGTTCCTTGAGGCGATGGGCCACGACATCGGCGCTGTTCACGCAGCGAGCGGACGGAGCGAGGACATCGCCGCGCATCTGAGGGCTCGCTCCGCGGGTTGGCTCAGCGATGCCGCCAAATCTGTGAGCGATCGCACGCTCAAGGATTTCAAGGCCTGGCAAACGGCGTACAAGCCGGAGCCTGCTCCGGTGAAGGCCACGAAACCGAAAAAATGACGAAGCACCCGAAGAAAGCCGATTTTCCCGTGAGCCAGGCGCGCCGCTATCTGGAGCCGGGGCCTATCGTGCTCGTTTCTTCAGCGTGGCAGGGGCGCACGAACATCATGACGCTCGGCTGGCAGACGGTGATGGAGTTTTCGCCGTCGCTCGTCGGTCTCATGATCTCGGCGGGAAATCACAGCTTCGAGCTGATCCGGCAGTCGCGCGAATGCGTCATCAACCTGCCGACGACGGCGCTCACCGATATCGTGGTCGGCATCGGCAATACGTCCGGCGCCGACATCGACAAATTCACGCAGTTCGGCCTGACGGCGGAACCCGCGAGCGAGGTGGGCGCGCCGCTCATCGCCGAGTGCCACGCCTCTTTCGAGTGCCGCCTCCATGACGATGCGCTCGTCGACAGCTACAATTTCTTTATCTTCGAGGTTGTGAAGGCGCATGTCGCGCCGTCGCCGAAGCATCCGCAGACGCTGCATTATCTCGGCGGCGGCGAGTTCATGATTTCAGGCAAGATCATCTCCCGGCGGTCGCTTTTTCGCCCGGAAATGTTGTAGGCCGCCGCTTCGGGGAGCAAGCGGCGACCGGTCGGGGTCAGCTCTGTTCGATCTCGCCCGCGGCCCTGTCGAGCGCGGCGGTGATCGCCCGAACGGCCTCCGGCGAGAGCGCCCCCTTCGACAGACGAACCTGAACGGCTGCCCGGAGATTGTCCATGGCGCGGATCATCTCGGGCGCGGGCTCGGCGCCGAAGCGGGCGCGCGCTTCCGCAAGCCTCCCGCGAACCGCTGCGACCTCCTGAGCGCGGGCGGCCAGTTCGGCACGCCCTTGATCCGTCAGGCTGTAGAGCTTCTTCGCGCCCTGCGTTTCGCTGACGATCAGGCCGGTTTCCTCCAGCAGCGTCAATGTCGGATAGATAACGCCCGGGCTTGGCGTATAGGCGCCGTTGAAAGCGTCTTCGATGGCCTTGATGATCTCATAGCCATGGCGCGGCTGCTCGCCGATCAGGTCGAGAACGAGCCAGCGCAGATCGCCCTGTTCCAGCGCGCGGCCGTGACGTCCGCGCCTGCCCCCGAACGGGTGATCCCGCCAATCGCCGCCATGACGAGAACCGCCACGCCTGCCATGATGCCCGAACACTTCGTCACCTCCTTCGATATGTCTGTGCGCGGCTATATCATCGAACCAGCCCCCGCGCGAGCGCCAGCCTCCGGCGAAATCGCGTTCGCCCGTTTGCGTCTCTCCCTTGTGAGCGTCAAAACGGCCGCGCGCTCGTGCGAACCAGCTCCACTTCTGGTGATGGTCGCAGCCGCGTCCCCGGCGGTGTTCGCCGCTGTTGAGACGGTCTTCAACTCCATCGCTAAACGACATGTTTTCGTTCCTTCTTCGATATATCTTATTCATGAGCACCCTCATACGCCGATCTCGGCGCGATGGCAACAAAGATATATCTAAGACTGTCGAAAAAAGATCGGGCAGGCGTGTAGCCGGTCGCCCGGAATGCAGGTTGGCCGCGCTCGCCTGCGCGTCAGACGCGATAATACTCCCGATACCAGCGCACGAAGCGCGGAATGCCGACCTCGATCGGCGTCGTGGGCCGGAACCCGGTCGCAGCCGCGAGCCGCTCGATGTCCGCATGTGTCTCGGCCACATCGCCGGGCTGCATCGGCAAGAGGTTTCGGATCGCCTTCTTGCCCGTCGCCTGCTCGATGCAGGCCACGAAATCGGTGAGCGGCACCGGCTCGTTGTGGCCGATGTTATAGATCTCGAATGCGGGCTTGCCCGGCTGGGCGGCGGGCGGCGTATCCACGACGCGCAGCACGCCATCCACGATGTCGTCGACATAGGTGAAGTCGCGGGCATGATGGCCGTGGTTGAAAAGGTCGATGGGCCGGCCTTCGAGAATGGCTTTCGTGAAGATCATCGGCGACATGTCCGGCCGTCCCCATGGGCCGTAGACGGTGAAGAAGCGCAAGCCGGTCATCGGCAGCCCAAAGAGATGGGCGTAGGCGTGGGCCATCGCCTCGCCCGCCTTCTTGGTCGCGCCGTAGAGGCTCGCGGGCGAATCGGTCTTGTCGGCCTCGGCGAAGGGAAGTGTCGTGTTCAGCCCGTAAACGGAACTTGACGAGGCGAAGGCGAGGTGTTCCGGTCGATGCGCGCGGCACCCTTCGAGGATGTTCAGAAAGCCTGTTACGTTCGAGTCGATATAGGCTTGCGGGTTCTGCAGCGAATAGCGCACGCCCGCCTGCGCGGCGAGATGCACGACCCGGCGGGGCTCGAAGCGTGCGAACGTATCGCGCACGGCTCCGGCGTCGGCGAGATCCGCCTTCACGAAGCTGAACGCCCTCTGATCCGCAAGGTGTTCCAGCCGGGCACGCTTGAGCGAGGGGTCGTAGTAATCGTTGATATTGTCGAAGCCGACAACCTCCTCGCCACGGGCGAGCAAGGCTTTTGCGACGTGAAAGCCGATGAACCCCGCAGCGCCTGTTACCAGAATTGTCATGCTTCGACCTGGCTGTTTGCGATTGTCATTTGAGCCGGTATGGCCCAAATTCAGTGCAGGAGCAATTTCTTCCAATTGAAATGCAGATGACCGCGCGAATTTATAAACCGGCCAAAACCGCCATGCAGTCCGGTCTGGCGAAGGCCAAGGACTGGGTCCTCGACTACGAACCCGCGTCCCCTCGCGAGATCGAGCCTTTGATGGGCTGGACAAGTTCCAAAGACATGCTGAGCCAGGTGCGCCTGTTCTTCGAGACGAAGGAAGAGGCGGTGGAGTACGCGAAGAAGAACGCGATCCCCTATCGCGTGTTCGAGCCGAATCCGCGCGCTGCGATCAAGAAGTCCTACGCCGACAACTTCAAGTATGGGCGCATCGGCAGCTGGACCCACTGATCCAGCGCAAATATGCGTTCAGACCGCCTCAGAAGTCGAGCGGGATGATCGGCACCATGTCGCCTGCATCATGAGTGGCGGCGCAAGGCGCGTGCACGATGAGGCAATCGGCGGCAGCAAACACCGAAACCAGGGAGCTGTCCTGATCGCCAAGCGGCGTGACGGTGCCCCCCTCGCGGCGTGCCCGCAGGTAATGTTGCCTTGGGCCGTTCGCGGCAAGGGCAGACGCGAGCGGCACTTCTTCGACAGCATCGTTTGGAACGCGGCCAAGCATACGGTCGAGCAACGGCTTCAGGAAAAGCCGCGCACAAACGAGCGCCGCGACGGGGTTGCCGGGCAAGCTTAGCACGCGCTGGCTCCCGAGGCGCGCGGACATGAGCGGCTTTCCCGGTCGCATCGCCACGCGGATGATTTCCATCCTCGCGCCAGCCGCTTCGAGAACGCCTTGAACGAGATCGTGCGCGCCGACCGATGCCCCACCGATGGTGACGAGAATGTCGGCGCCGCGCGCACCCGATATGCCGGTGGCGAGGCTTTCTCGTGTGTCTCGCGCGATGGCAAGGCAGCTCGCTTTCCCGCCCCAGGCTTCGATCGCAGCGGAAAGCCCCGCCGGAACGGACGACACGATCTGCCCCGCGCGAAGTTCAGCGCCAGGCTCGGCAAGCTCGTCGCCCGTCGGCAATATGGCGACCACCGGCCTGCGGCGGACCGATAGCGTGCCGTGGTTCATCGCGGCGGCGAGCATCACCTTGCGGGTGTCGAGCATCTCGCCCGCGCCGAGCATCGTCTGGCCTTCGTCGAAATCATATCCGCGTCGGCGAATATTTGCCCCGCGCGGCGCCGGTTCGAGCACCGTCACGCTGCCGCCGGTTTCGCGCGCTGCCTCCTGCATGACCACGACATCGGCGCCCGCCGGAAGAGGAGCGCCCGTGAAGATGCGCACGGCCTGGCCTCGCCCGACCGTCCCGGCGAAGGCGTGCCCGGCGGCGGCCTCGCCGATCACGGCAAGGTGCGCGGGCGCGTCGGCGATGTCGGCGGCGCGAAGCGCATAGCCGTCCATCGAAGAGGCGTCGAAAGGCGGCTGCGCGAGCTTCGCGACGAGGTCCGCAGCAAGAACGCGGCCTCGCGCTTCGTAGAGCGATACGGCCTCGGCGGCGACCGGGTCGACGTCGGCGAGAATTTTCGACAGCGCTTCATCAACAGAAACCGGTTGCGCCATGAGGTCTCCCGTTCGCGATTCGACACGTGGCGACACCACGCACCCGTCCTATTTCGGCGCGCCCCACAAGGCCGACAAGAGCGGCTTTCTCCATCGGCGAAGATATCGAAACGGCGCTCTTCCGCTGCGTCCTCTCAGCGTCAAATCCCTGTGCGCAAGCTCCGGGCAGGCCCCGGACATCTTGACGCTGCCGGTCACGCCCCCCTACTTTCCGAGGGAATGAATCAGCGGCCTGCCGGGCCGCGCAACACCAAGAGGCTTTCCATGGCAACCACTGCCGTGTCCGACGCATCTTTCGAACAGGACGTTAAAAAGGCCGAGCTTCCCGTGCTCGTCGACTTCTGGGCGGAATGGTGCGGACCGTGCCGCACGGTCGGCCCGATCCTTGAGGAACTTTCCGAAGAGTTCGCTGGCCAGCTCAAGGTCGTGAAGCTCGACGTCGAGAGCAATCCGGGGATCGCGCAGGCCTACAACATTCGCGGCATCCCGGCGCTGCTCCTGTTCAAGGACGGCGAGGTGGCCGGCCAGCAGATCGGCGCGCTGCCGAAAGCGCAGCTCCGCGCATGGATCTCGGGCGCCATCGCCTCCGTCTGATCGCACGTCGCGCCGCTTCCAGCGCGCCCTGCATGAATGAAAAAGCCGCCTCTCCGCAGGCGGCTTTTTTTATGCCTCGGCGGCAAATGGCTGGCGGCGCGGATGCGTAATCGCCGTTGCGCTCCGGGACATTGCCTCCTTTCGCGCGGCCGCGCCTGCCGGACGGCATCAAGCTTTCAGATATTTAATCGCAGATATGGCTTCACATTGCGAAGCTTCTCCCCAAATTCGCATCAGTTCAAAGCGGCCCGTCGGCGAATAGCTAAGGTATAGGCCGCGTTCATGCGATCTCGGAGGCAGTGATGACGGAGTCTTCTCCCGAATTCCGGACGAACACGGCACAAAAGCAATCTAACGTTTCTGTAATTCTCTCACGGCTCGGCAAGAAGAGTACGATCTACGTCTCGGCGGTGGCGCTCGCGCTCGGCGCGTTTGTCGGTGCCGCCTCGTTCGAGCCGAATCCCGCCCGCGCCTATTCGCAGGGCGAAAACGTTTCGCAGGGTGAGGGGTTGCGGCAGAGGCTGCCGAGCTTCGCGCCGCTCGTGAAGCAGGTGAAACCCGCCGTCGTCTCGATCCGTGTGAAGGCGGACGCGGCGGCCAAGGCGGCGTTCGGCGATGATGAGGGCGGCCCCCGTGGCGGCAATCCTTACGAGGGCACGCCGTTCGAGCGCTTCTTCGGCCCCGGCGGCCCGCACGGCGGCTTCGGTCCATGGGGCGGCGCGCCGGGCGGCAAGGGCGGCCCGCGTCAGCTCGTGACGGCGCAAGGCTCCGGCTTTTTCATCTCGCCCGACGGGTATCTCGTGACGAACAATCACGTCGCGCAGGACGCCGTCAGCCTCGAAGTCGTCATGGACGACGGCAAGACCTACACCGCGAAGGTGGTTGGCACCGATCCGCGCACCGACATCGCGCTTCTCAAGGTGGATGGACGCACCGACTTTCCTTACGCTAAGTTCTCGCACTCGGGCGCCGAGATCGGCGACTGGGTTCTTGCCATGGGTAACCCCTTCGGCCTCGGCGGCACGGTGACGGCGGGTATCGTCTCGGCGCGCGGCCGCGATATCGGCGAAGGCCCGTATGACGATTTCATCCAGATCGACGCATCCGTGAACAAGGGGAACTCCGGCGGTCCCACCTTCAACGAAAGCGGCGAGGTCATCGGCGTGAACACGGCGATCTACTCGCCGTCGGGCGGCTCGGTCGGCATCGCGTTCGCCATTCCCGCGCCGACCGTCGAGCGCGTGGTCGCGGCGCTGAAAGACAAGGGTCACGTCACGCGCGGCTGGCTCGGCGTGCAGATCCAGGGCCTGACGCCCGAACTCGCCGACAGCCTCGGCCTCAAGAACACCGCGGGCGCGCTGGTCGCCGCCCCGCAGAGCGGAAGCCCCGCCGAGAAGGCCGGGATCAAGACGGGCGACGTGATCACCGAGGTGGACGGCGCCGAAGTGAAGGACGGCCGCGACCTCGCGAAGAAGATCGCCGACCTTGCGCCGGGTACGAACGCCAAGCTGACCGTGATCCGGGGCGACGAAACGAAGACCGTCGATCTCAAGATCGGCCAGTTGCCCGACAAGCCGACGCAGCGCGCAAGCCTCTCGGACGACGGCAAGACAGGGCTCAACGATCTCGGCATCGCGGTCGCTCCGGCGGCGGATGTAAGCCCGACCGATCGACAAGGCCTTGCGGTCGTCGGCGTCGAGCCGGGCGGCAAGGCGGCGGAGGCCGGTCTCGCAGAAGGCGACATCATCCTGCGCGTCGGCGGCCAGACGGTGAATCGTCCGGGCGATCTGAAGCGTGCGCTCTCCGACGCCTCGAAGTCGGGCAAGAAGAACGCGCTCGCGCTCGTGAAGCGGAACGGCGACCAGCGGTTCGTCGCGCTGCCCGCCGTGAGCTGAACCGCTTGCATCGGCCGGCACTCGAAGTGCCGCCTCATCCTGACACGACGCCGGAACGGACCCTCCGCTCCGGCGTTTCCCGTTCGTAGGCTGACGGTTTTGCGCCGTTCCGTGAGTGGGGAAAGGTCTTGCGGGAAAAGGCGGCAATACCGAAATACACTTGAGCCCGCGGGAAGCGGGCCCGGAACCAACACAAGCAATCCGTAAGAATCGGAACCGTATTTCGCGTGACGATCACGCACAACGGCAAACCTCGACGACAAAAGGCAACGAAGCCCCATGAATTTCTTCCGCACCATGCTTCTGCTCGCCGCGTTGACGGCGCTTTTCATGGCGATCGGCTTTCTCATCGGCGGCCAGACGGGCATGCTCATCGCGTTCCTGATCGCGGCGGGGATGAACGTGTTCGCCTATTGGAACTCGGACAAGATGGTGCTCGCCCAGCAGGGCGCCGAGGAGGTGGACGAGCGCACCGCGCCCGAGCTTTACTCCATCGTGCGGCAGCTGGCGGCGAACGCGAGCCTGCCCATGCCGAAGGTCTACATCATCCACACCGAACAGCCCAATGCGTTCGCCACCGGGCGTAACCCGCAAAACGCGGCGGTCGCGGCATCGGCGGGCCTTCTGCGCATCATGAGCAAGGAGGAAGTGGCGGGCGTGCTTGCGCACGAACTGGCGCACATCAAGAACCGCGACACGCTCACGATGACGATTGCCGCCACCATAGCAGGCGCGATTTCGATGCTCGCGAATTTCGGCATGTTCTTCGGCGGCAACCGCGACAACAACGGCGGAGGCGGCATCATCAGCACGCTTCTCGCGGTGATCGTCGCGCCTCTGGCGGCTGGCATCATCCAGATGGCGATCAGCCGCTCGCGCGAATATGTGGCCGACAAGGACGGAGGCGAGATCTGCCAGCGTCCGCTGTGGCTCGCGTCCGCGCTCCAGAAGATCGAGCAGGCGGCACACCAGATCCCGAACGAGCAGGCCGAGCGCAACCCGGCGACAGCGCAGCTCTATATCATCAATCCCCTGTCCGGCCAGGGCATGGACAACCTCTTCTCGACGCATCCGAACACGGCGAACCGTATAGCCGCGCTCGTCGAACAGGCGCGCCAAATGGGCCATACGCAGGAGCCGACGGCCGCGCACATGTCTCCCGTACCGGGCTTCGAGGACGGCGCGGGCGGAAGCGGTCCGTGGCAGCAACGCCCGCGCTCCAGCCGCCGCCCGTTTGAAATCGGGCCATGGAACCGCTGATTATTCGGCGTGAGAGCCTGCGAAAGCAGCGATTCGTCGGAAATGTAGCGCGTCGCCGGTAGAGCGCCATTGTGCGACGCGCCGCTTTTGCTCATAAGTGCGGACCTTCAACGAAGCAAGCCTCCGCTTCGAGCCAACGCGAAAGGCCCGTTCGTGGCGCCGAAACCTTCTTCGAGACATGCTCCCGCCGATCAACCCGCGCCCGCAAGCGGCGCATCGTCCGGGCTGATGGCCCGCCGTCTCGCCGTCTACCTTCTCAAGTCGGTGCTGCACGACCACCAATCCTTCGACGAAGCCTTCGCAGGGTCGTCCGCGCGCGACGCTTTCGCAGCCATGGAAGCGCGCGACCGCGCCTTCGCCCGCGCGATTGCCACCATCGCCTTGCGGCGCCTCGGCCAGATCGAGGACATGCTTTCACGCTTCCTCGAAAAGCCGCTTTCCGCCGATGCCTTCGAGGCGCGCGCCATTCTCATCGCGGGCGCGACGCAGCTTGCGTTCATGGATGTGGCGCCGCATGCCGCCATCGGGTTGGCCGTCGAGCAGGCGAAGGCGTCGCGCTTCAGCCGCCATCTGGGCGGGCTCATCAATGCCGTTCTGCGCCGTGTGAGCGAGAACCGCGTCGCCATCCTTCGCGAGCAGGACGCCGCCCACCTCAACACGCCAGCGTGGCTCTGGCAGCGCTGGGTGTCTGTTTACGGCGAGGCTACGGCGCGCGAGATCGCAGGCGCGCATCTGGAAGAGCCGCCGCTCGACCTCAGCGTGAGGGGCGACGCGGGCGAGTGGGCGGCGAAGCTCCAGGGCGAGGTTCTGCCGTGGGGGTCGGTGCGGCTGTCGCACAAGGGCCGGGTGGAGGAAATCGAAGGCTACGCCGAAGGTGCCTGGTGGGTGCAGGACGCAGCCGCCGCGATGCCCGCGCTGCTGCTGGGCGATATCGCGGGCAAGCGCGTGGCTGATCTCTGCGCCGCGCCGGGCGGCAAGACCGCGCAGCTTGCGGCAGCGGGTGCGCAGGTGACGGCGGTCGACATTTCGGCGGCACGGCTCAGACGGCTCGGCGAAAATGCCGCGCGGCTCGGGCTTTCGGTCGATGTCGTGAAGGCCAATGTCGGCGAGTGGCAGCCGAAAGACCGCTTCGACGCAATCCTGCTCGATGCGCCCTGCTCGGCGACGGGCACCATCCGCCGCAATCCTGACATCGCCTACCTCAAGACGGCGGAGGACATCGCCGCGCTCGCTCGCGTACAGAAGCGGCTTCTCGCGCACGCGCTGACGCTGCTTGCGCCGGGCGGCACGCTCGTTTTCGCCACCTGCTCGCTCGAACCGGAAGAAGGCGAGGCGCAGATCGCGGGGCTTCTGGCGGACCGCGCCGACGTGCGGCTGCTGCCCATCGATGCGGCGGCGTTCAATCTGCCGCCAGAGGCAGTCACGCCGAACGGCTGCCTTCGCACGCTGCCGTTTCATGCTGGCGGGATGGATGGCTTCTTCGCCGCGCGGCTGACGCGAAGCTGAACGCGCGCGACGGCGGCGCCTGCCGCCGCCCTACGCTTTTGCCAGCCGGTCGAATGCCTGAAGATTGCGAAGCAGCGCCTCAAGCTCGCGGAGCGGCACCATGTTCGGCCCGTCGGATGGCGCATGGTCGGGGTCTTGGTGCGTCTCGATGAACACCGCCGCAACGCCCACCGCCACGGCCGCGCGCGCCAGCACGGGCACGAAACGCCTTTCGCCGCCCGTTGCCGTGCCCTGCCCGCCCGGCTGCTGCACCGAATGCGTGGCGTCGAACACCACGGGCGCGCCCGTCTCGGCGAGGATCGGCAGCGCGCGCATGTCGGACACAAGCGTGTTGTAGCCGAAGCTCGCGCCGCGCTCGGTCACGAGCACGTTCGGATTGCCCGCCGCGAGCACCTTCGCGACGACGTTCTTCATGTCCCACGGCGCAAGGAACTGGCCCTTCTTCACCTTCACCGCGCGGCCCGTTTCTGCTGCGGCGATCAGCAGGTCCGTCTGACGGCACAGGAAGGCGGGGATTTGCAGCACGTCCACCGCTTCGGCCACGCGCGCGCATTGCGATGCTTCGTGCACATCCGTCACGATGGGCAGGCCGAGGCTCTCGCGGATCTCGGCGAAGATCGGCAGCGCCGCGTCGAGGCCGAGGCCGCGCCTGGCGTTGGCGCTTGTGCGATTAGCCTTGTCGAAGCTCGTCTTGAATACCAGGCCAATGCCCAGACGGCTGGCGATCTCCCTCAGTGCCGCGGCCATTTCCAGCGCGTGCGCCCGGCTTTCAAGCTGGCAAGGCCCCGCGAAAAGCGCGAGCGGCAGCGCGTTGCCGACGCGCACGCCGCGAATATCCACCACGCTGTTGAGCGATTGCAGGGTCATGAATGGGCCTCGGTTCGAGAACGATCCGCTACGAGCGCCGCCACGGCGTCCCGCGGCGGCATTTGACGCGAAAGAACGGCACGCCACGGCGGCTATTCCGTGGCGATCGGGCAAAGCGCGCGTGCCGCCCGCCTCAGACCAGGCGGCTTTGCGCCACGGCTGCCGCGATGAACGACGAAAACAGCGGGTGGGGCTCGAACGGACGTGATTTCAGCTCCGGGTGGAACTGCACGCCGATGAACCACGGGTGATCCGGAATCTCGATGATTTCCGGCAGGCTCTTGTCCGGCGAGAGGCCCGAGAAGCGAAGGCCCGCGCGTTCGAGCTTGTCGCGGTAGGTGATGTTCACCTCGTAGCGGTGGCGATGGCGCTCGCTGATGCGCGTCTTGCCGTAGATCTCGGCGACCTTTGAGCCTTCCGCCAGCACCGCTTCATAGGCGCCGAGCCGCATGGTGCCGCCCTTGTCGCTTTCGGCGTGGCGCTGCACGGCCTGTTCGCCGGACTTCCACTCCGTCATCAGGCCGACGACCGGCTCGATCGCCGGGCCGAACTCGGTCGAGCTTGCGCCGTTGATGCCGGCCACGTGCCGCGCCGCTTCGATCACGGCCATCTGCATGCCGAAGCAGATGCCGAAATAGGGCACGCGCTTCGTGCGGGCGAACTGGACGGCCTCGATCTTGCCTTCCGTGCCGCGCTCGCCGAAGCCGCCCGGCACGATGATGCCGTGGATGTTTTCGAGATAGGGCGCGACGTCGTCCTTCTCGAAAAGCTCCGAGTCGAGCCAGTGGATCTTGACGCGCACGCCGTTCTCGATGCCGCCATGGCTCAGCGCTTCGGTGAGCGACTTGTAGGCGTCCTTCAGGTTCGTGTACTTGCCGACGATGGCGATGGAAACCTCGCCGTCGGGATGCTCGATGCGATGCGAGATCGTGCGCCAGACGTCGAGGTTCGGCTCGGGCGCGTCGGTGATGCCGAAGGCGGCAAGCACTTCGCGGTCGAGCCCTTCGTCGTGATAGGCGAGCGGCACGTCGTAGATGTTCGGCACGTCGAGCGCCTGAATGACGGCGCTTTCCCGCACGTTACAGAACAGCGCGATCTTGGCGCGGTCGCTTTTCGGCACCGGCAGTTCCGAGCGGCAGAGCAGGATGTCGGGCTGGATGCCGATGGAGCGCAGTTCCTTCACCGAGTGCTGCGTGGGCTTGGTCTTCAACTCGCCCGCCGCCTTGATGTAGGGCAGCAGCGTCAGATGGATGAAGATCGCCTCGCGGCGCGGCAGTTCGTTGCCGAGCTGGCGAATCGCCTCGAAGAACGGCAGGCCCTCGATGTCGCCGACCGTGCCGCCGATCTCCACGAGCACGAAATCCGCATCCTCGTTGCCGGAGAGCACGAAGTCCTTGATCGCGTTCGTCACGTGCGGGACGACCTGAACCGTGCCCCCGAGATAATCGCCCCGGCGCTCCGCCGAGAGCACGTTCTGATAGATGCGGCCGGTGGTGATGTTATCGTCGCGGCGGGCCGAGACGCCCGTGAAGCGCTCGTAATGGCCGAGGTCGAGGTCGGTTTCCGCACCGTCGTCGGTAACGAACACTTCGCCGTGCTGATAGGGCGACATCGTGCCGGGATCGACGTTGAGATAGGGATCCAGCTTCCTCAATCGCACGGAATAGCCGCGCGCTTTCAGAAGCGCGCCAAGAGCCGCCGATGCGAGCCCCTTTCCGAGTGAGGAAACCACGCCGCCGGTAATGAAGATATATCGCGCCATGGACCTTGAACGTAATCCTTCGCGCGCCCGAGGGAAAGGGCGTGCTTGCGGTTTTCAACTTCTAGCGTTGTCGGGTGAGGGGCGCCATTGCGCCGCCTCGGTCTGCCTTGCGGCGGCTACTGAGCGGGTGCCGCCGGCTTCGGAATGCTGAGCTTGGGCAAAGCCGGCGCGCTTTCGGCCGGAGCCTGAGAAGGGGCGCTCGCGGGCGCTGTGGTGCTCGTGGGCGTGATCGCCGAGGTGGGCGTCTTGCGCTGGCCGATAATGCCGAGTGTGATCGACGTCAGAAAGAAGATCGCCGCAAGAATCGCAGTCGTGCGCGTCATCACGTTGGCCGCGCCGCGCCCGCTGACGAAACCGCCGCCGCCACCGCCCATGCCGAGCGCGCCGCCTTCCGACCGCTGAAGGAGGATAATCACGATCATCGTCACGGCGACGACGATATGAAGCACAAGAAGGACGTTTGCCATTTCTCTCGACCGGTCGGGAATTTCGGAAAAGTTGCCCCATACATACCGGTTTCGGCGGCAAGATCAAGCGCGCGGGCTGATATTAGCCGGAGGTGGGCAACACTGCCCCCGTTGCCGAAGACATGAAACCGGTGTAAAAGCCGCCCATGATGACGATGTCCGCCGCACCAATGCCGGCTAAGTTTTATTGGCGCTTCCTCTAGGGAGCGGCAGGTCGTCATTCGTGACCATTGCCGCCGTGTCCGGCGCGCGCATGGTCTTTTCGTCCAGCCCTCACCTGTCACGGCGGCCCTTGAAGGGGATAGATGCGGTGATACAGGAAAACAGGGCGAGCTGGGCTCTTGAACCCGGCCGATGTGCGCTTCTCATTCACGATATGCAGCGGCATTACCTTGATGCGTTGCCGGATGCCGTGACGCGCGCCGATCTCGTCGGCAAGGTTGCGGGCTTGCGGGCTGCCTGCGCTGAAATGGGCGTGCCCGTGTTCGCGTCCATTGTGCCCGAAGCGCATGGCATGCAGGAGCGAGGGCTCATGTCGGAGCTGTGGGGGCGGGGGCCGCGCGGCGAGGGCGCGAAGCTCGATCCGGCCCTTCTCGGCAATGAGGGGCGCATCCGCTCCATCGCCAAACGCAGCTACAGCGCGTTCTACGGAACCGATCTTGAAGTGATGTTGCGCAGGCTTGGACGCGACAGCGTGATCATCACGGGCCTCTACACATCGATAGGGTGCTTCTCCACAGCGCTCGAAGCCTTCGCGCGCGATATCCGCGCCTTCGTGGTGGCGGATGCGACGGCCGACATGAGCGCGGCGGATCACGCGGCAGGGCTGCGGAATGCGGCAAGGCTTTGCGCGCGCGTCCTCGATTCGGGGGACGTCCGTGCGGCCCTATCGCCCCGTGGCCTTCGGCCGGAGGACCGTCGCGCCGCGATCGATGTGTGCTGAATCGGTTCGGCGTCGGCGTTACGCTACTGGGCGCCGACAATACCGGCCTGCGCCGGGGCGGGCGGCTTGGGCTTCTGCGCGACAGGTTTCTGTGCCTGCGTCGTCGCGCCAGCCTTCGGTTTGGGTTTCGCGGGCTGATCGGCGCCAGCCGATGCCGGCGCGCTGTCCGGCCCGGCCTGCGGTTTCGCACCCTCCTCATCCTCGTCTTCCAGGTTCTTGAGTTGCACGAGCGAACTCGGCGCCATGCAGCGGAACTTCATCTGCTCGTCGAGATCGATATACTGACGGACGAGATTGAGGTCGGACGCGGAGAGGTTCGCCACGGCCCAGTTCGGGCCTCGCTCCATGAGGCGGTCCACGTCGAGCGCCTTGAGCGCCTGAAGATCCTGCGTGAGCTTGGCGCACAACGCCTTGTCCGCCTGCGCGGCGTTCGCCCCGCCAGCCATCGCAAGGACGACCGCGAGAGCCGCCGCGCCAATCAACGCACCTCTGCCTGCGTTTCCGGTAGGTTTCGCATCGCATGTCATCGCCAGCGCCTTTCCTGAAGCGATCAGGCCGTTGTCTCGCATCAAGCGTATCTTGTAGCGTCCTTGCATAACGGAAAGATCAACGCGTTGGAAGCGAGGCCCGCCTCTCCGAGGCGCGAGCCGCCGCCGTGACGATTTCGAGAAACGTCGCCGCCTTGAGGCTCGCTCCGCCGACCAGCACGCCATCCACCTCCGGGCTATCGAAAGTCGATGCGGCATTTGCGGGGCTTACCGAGCCGCCGTAAAGGACGCGCCAGCGCATGCCGCTCGTCTCGCGGAACCGATCCCTGAGACAGCCGCGCACGACCTCGTGGACGGCCGTAATCTGTTCCGTCGTCGGCGAGACGCCGGAGCCGATGGCCCAGACCGGTTCGTAGGCGACGATGGTGGTCTCCGGCGTCGATTCGTCCGGAAGGCTGTCGGCGAGCTGGCGGCGGCAAACGCTCGCGGTCAGGCCACGGACGTGCTCACCGCGCGTCTCGCCGATGCAGACCACGATCTTGACGCCGGCGCGGAGCGCGGTCGCCGCCTTCGCGCGCACTTCGCGGCTGGTCTCGCCATGTTCGCCGCGCCGCTCGCTATGGCCGAGGATGACGGTGGTCGCGCCCGACTCCTTCAGCATCAGCGCCGAGAGATCGCCGGTGAACGGGCCTCTTTCACCGACATGGCAATCCTGCGCGCCGATCTCGACTGACGACCCCTCGACGATCTGGGATGCGGCATGCAGAAGTGTCGCGGGGGGGAAGACGGTGACGTCGGGCGCGTTCTCAACGGATGCAATGCCATCGCGGATGGCCTGTATCTGTGCGAGGTCGGGCCGCAGGCCGTTCATCTTCCAATTGCCTGCGACATATAGCTTCGGTCCGGACATAGCGTTTCTCTCGGTGGAACAGGGCGCGCGGAGGAATTTGTTGAAGCGGGCCGACCTCGCGAATCTTGATATTGCGCGCACGTTTTTATTCTCTAAATTACGGCCAACGCGAAACGTGCAAGAAATGCGCGCCCGAATCAAGCCTGCTCTGGCTTGAGCATTCAAGGACTTTAGCTGATGCATTTCCTCCGGAAAGTGGCCGTCTTCGTTATGTTCGCCATCCTGATCGGCGCGTTCGCCATCAGCATGGGCGGCAATTATTACGGCGACCGCGAGCGGCGACAGAGCGTGGCGACCGTCGGCTCCGTCAACATATCGCCGGAAGATTTCCGCCGCGCGTATCAGCGCGTTCTCGAAAATGTCAGCCAGCAGGCCGGACGGCGCATCTCGCCCGCGGAAGCGCAGGCTTTCGGCCTTCCGAACCGCGTGCTTCAGGGCCTGATCCAGGACGCCGCGCTCGATCTCGAAGCGAAGGAACTTGGCGTCGGTCTGTCCGAAGAGGGCGTGCGCCGGGGCATCACGAGCCTTGAGGTTTTCCAGGACAAGGGCGTGTTCAGCGCCGACAAATATCATCGCTTCCTTCAGAATATCGGCTACACGGCGCCCTTCTTCGAGCAGGAATATAAGGGCGATCTCGTGCGGCGTCAGTTGCGCGGCGTCTTTGAAGGCAGCGGCGTGGTTTCGAAGGCGCTTCTCGAAGCCTACAACAAATTCGGCAACGAACAGCGCACGCTGGCCTATTTCATCCTTGCGCCCGAGGCGGCGGGTGCCGTGCCGGCTCCGACAGAGGCCGAACTTCAGGTTTTCTACGAGGACCGCAAACCGCAATTCACGACGCCCGAACTTCGCAAGGTCTCGGCGCTTGCCATCTCGCCGCAGACGGTCGCGAAGAGCCTGACCATCCCGGACGCCGATCTGAAGGCCGAATACGCGGCCAAGGCCTCCGTCTATTCCGTGCCTGAGCGTCGCAAGCTTGAGATCATCCCCTTCAAGACACGCGCGGATGCCGACGCAGCCTATGCGAAGCTCAAGTCCGGCGCGCGGGACTTTCTCGGCGTGGCAAAGGACGCAGGCTTCAACCAGCCCGATATCGATGCGGGCGTCGTTTCCAGTCAGGAACTCGCTGACAAATTCGGCATGAACGACGCCATCGTGAAGGCGGCCTTCTCGACCGAAAAGGAATGGACGGCGCGGCCCGTGGACGGCCCGGTGTCGACGGTCATCATCCGCGTGCTGGACGTGATCCCGGGGCAGGAACGCAGCTTCGATCAGGTCAAGGAGCAGATCCGCGCCGACCTCGCCAAGGTCCGCGCGCAGAGCGAATTCCAACGCCTCATCAAGGCCTTCGAGGAAGACCGCACGACGGGCGTTCCGCTTGCCGACAGCGCCCGGAAACTGAATTTGCCGCTTGAGGAAGTCACGTTCGACCGTTCGGCCAATGGCGCCGACGGCAAGCCGCTGACGATCTCCGCCGTGCCCGCCGCACAACTCGTCGATGCCGCCTTCAAATCCGATGTCGGCGTCGAGAACGAGGCGATCCGCCTTCAGGGCGGCGGCTATGCATGGTTTGAAGTGAACGATGTCGTCAAGCCGCGCCAGAAGCCTCTCGAAGAGGTCAAGGGAGAGGTTGAGGCGGCATGGCGCGCCGATCAGGTTCGCGACAGGCTCTCATCGAGGGCTCGCGATCTCGTAGCGCGGCTCGACAAGGGCGAAGCCATCGCCGCCGTTGCGAAAAGCGTCGGCGCGACCGTCAAGACGAGCCAGCCGCTGAAGCGTAACGGCAAGGAAGACGGTCTTCCGCCAGCCGCCGTTGCACAGGCTTTCGCCCTTCCCGAAGGCGGCGCCGGTTCGGCCGCCTCGGAAAACGGCACGTCGCGCGCTGTTTTCCAGGTCGCAAAAATCACGCCTCCCGGTCCCCTTTCGGAAGAGCAGGCCAAGGGACTGGAACAGCAACTCGCCGGTGCAATCTCGGATGACAATTTCTCCGGCTTCCTGAACAGGATCACGACGACGTCGCCGATCTCCATCGACCGCAAGGCATTCGCCAACGTGGCGGGAGGCTCGTATGACGGTGAATAGCTTTCGATGGCGTCTCTCTCTCGTTTGATTTCCCCCGAGAGACGCAATCCCAATTCCGAGAAAAATCCGATGAAGGTCGAACCTTCTGTTGCTGAGTTCACCGCCCGTTACGACGCGGGCGCCGCGCAGCTCGTCTTCACCCGCCTTGTCGCAGACCTCGAAACGCCTGTCTCAGCCATGCTGAAGCTCGGCGTGTCGCGGCCATATTCCTTCCTGCTGGAATCCGTCGAAGGCGGCGCCGTGCGCGGCCGCTACTCGATCATCGGCCTCGATCCCGACCTTCTGTTCCGCGCTCATGGCGACGTGGCCGAGATCAACACCGACCCGCTGGTCGACGCGGATGCGTTCCAGCGCACCGGCGAAGGCACGCTTCAGGCGCTGCGGTCGCTGCTCGCGGCCTCGCACATCGATATTCCGGCGACGTTGCCGCCCATGTCGGCGGGCGTGTTCGGCTATCTCGGCTACGACACCGTGCGCCTCGTCGAGCGGCTGCCGTCCGACAAGCCCGATCCCATCGGCGTGCCCGACGCGCTTCTGATGCGCCCGACCGTCATGCTCATCTTCGACGGGGTGAAGGACGAGATGACCATCGTCGCGGCGGTCCGCCCGCGACCGGGCCTGTCGGCCAAAGCCGCCTATTCGCGCGCCATCGACCGGCTGACGGAAATCCAGGACACGCTCGAACAGAAAAGCGCGCATGCCTCCTCGGCAGACGGCGTCTTCGATGCGATCCCCGCCGCCACGTCCAACATGCCGGCGCAGGCCTACATGGACATGGTGACGCGCTCGAAAGAGTACATCGCCGCCGGAGACATCTTCCAGGTGGTGCTGTCGCAGCGCTTTGCCGCGCCGTTCGAGCTGCCTCCCTTCGCGCTCTATCGGGCGCTTCGCCGGGTGAACCCGTCGCCCTTCCTCTATTTCCTGAACTTCGGCGATTTCGCGGTGACGGGCTCAAGCCCCGAAATCCTCGTCCGCGTCCGCGACGGCGAAGTCACCATTCGCCCCATCGCGGGCACGCGCCCCAGAGGCGCCACGGCGGAAGACGACAAATGCCTCGCCGCCGACCTTCTCGCCGACACGAAGGAGCGCGCGGAACACCTCATGCTGCTCGACCTCGGCCGCAACGATGTCGGCCGCGTCGCCGAGGTCGGCACGGTTCATGTCACCGGAAGCTTCTTCCTCGAATATTACAGCCAGGTGATGCACATCGTTTCGAATGTCGTCGGACGCCTCGACGGGAAATATGATTCCATCGACGCGCTGATGGCGGGCTTCCCGGCGGGCACGGTGTCGGGTGCGCCGAAGGTGCGGGCGATGCAGATCATCGACGAGCTGGAAACCGACAAGCGCGGCGTCTATGCCGGATGCATCGGCTATTTCGCGGCGAACGGCGAGATGGACACGTGCATTGCGCTTCGCACCGCGATCGTGAAGAATGGCACCATGTATGTGCAGGCGGGCGCGGGCATCGTTGCCGATTCCGTTCCTGCTTCCGAGCAGGCGGAGTGCGAAAACAAGGCGAAGGCGCTATTCCGGGCGGCGGAAGAGGCGGTGCGTTTCGCCGGACAGGCCGGGCGGGGTCAGTAGCGGGGCGTTCTGGAGTAGGTGCCATGAAGACCGTAACGCTGTTCCGCCACGCCAAATCCGGCGACAAGGACAATCCGAATATCGACGATTTCGACCGGCCGCTGAACGACCGAGGCCTCAAGGCTGCGCCGAAAATGGGAGCCGCGCTGCGCGATCGCGGCGTCCGCCCCGATCTCATCCTCTGCTCGCCGTCTGTCCGTACGCGGCAGACGCTGAAGCTGGCAGCTGCCGCCGCGTGGGACAATCCGCCGGAGGAGCGCTTCGAAAAGAAGATCTACGAGGCGAGCGAACGCACCTTGTTGAAGCTTCTGCGGGAAAGCCCCGGGGACGCGGATCACGTGATGCTCGTCGGCCATAACCCCGGCTTGCAGGATCTGGCCGTGACGCTTGCTCAGCCCGGCAGCGCCGAGCGTCACGCGCTGAAGGAAAAATTGCCGACCGCCGCCATCGTCAGCTTCAATTTCGACGCCGACGCGTGGAGCGATCTGGAGCCGGGGGCGGGCCGCGTCCGCCTCTTCATCACGCCGAACACGCTTCCGTCATCGGGCCTGGGAAATACGGTTCCGCCGCATGGCCAAGGACAAGAATAATGATCATCATCATCGATAATTACGACAGCTTCACTTATAACCTCGTCCATTACTTCGGCGATCTCGGCGTGGAAACGCTGGTCTATCGCAACGACGAGAAGACGGTGCCCCAAGTCTTCGCCGAGAAGCCCGAAGCCATTGTGATGTCGCCCGGCCCGTGTACGCCCAACGAGGCGGGCATCTGCCTCGAACTCGTGCGCGAGAACAAGGGCCGCATCCCGCTGTTCGGCGTCTGCCTCGGCCATCAGACCATCGGGCAGGCGTTCGGCGGAAAGGTCATCCGCGCGCCGATCCTCATGCACGGGAAGATATCGAACATTCATCATGAGGGCACGAGCCTGTTTCGCGGCCTGCCGGATGCGTTCGAGGCGACGCGCTACCATTCGCTGATCGTCGAAAGCGGCACCCTGCCCGACTGCCTCACCGCGACGGCGCGCACATCGGATGGGCTTATCATGGCGCTCGAACACAAGAACGAGCCGACATATGGCGTGCAGTTTCATCCCGAGAGCATCGCGAGCCAGCACGGTCACGCGATCCTCGCGAACTTCCTGACGCTGGCGGGGGTCCGCTTCTCGCCGAGAAAGCCGGGGCTTTTGCCTTCCGCGCCCTCCGCAACCGTGGCAGCGTGAGGCTGACGATGACTTCGCCCGCAACAGCGCCTGTCGCTTCCCCCGTCGACCTTCATGCCGGCTTCCGTTTCGCGCTCGAAAAAGCCGCCATCGGGGCGACGCTCAGCGAGGAGGAGGCGCGCGCGGCCTTCCTCGCCATCATGCACGGCGCGGTTTCCGAGATCGAACTGGCGGCTTTCCTCGCGGCGCTGAAGGCGCGCGGGGAAACGGTGGATGAGATCGCGGGCGCGGTCGCCGCCATGCGGTCGCTGATGGTGCCGGTCGAAGCGCCGGAAGGCGCGCTCGATGTCGTCGGTACCGGCGGCGATGCAAAGGGCACCTTCAATATCTCGACCGCCACGGCTTTCGTGCTGGCGGGCGCCGGCGTGCCCGTGGCGAAACACGGCAACCGGGCGGTATCGTCGAAATCGGGCGCGGCCGACGTGCTCGAAAAGCTTGGCGTCACGCTGAAAATGCCGGTCGAGCGGCACGCGCGCTGCTTCGAACGAGCCGGGCTGACGTTTCTGTGGGCGCCGACGCATCACCCCGCGATGCGCCACGCCGCGCCGGTTCGGGCCGCGCTCAAACTGCGCACGATCTTCAACCTGCTCGGGCCGCTGACCAATCCGGCCAGCGCAAAGCGCATGCTGATCGGGGCCTATTCAGAGGATTGGCTCCAACCCATGGCGGAAGTGCTTCGGCGCAATGGGGCGCACCACGTATGGGCCGTGCATGGCGCCGACGGCATGGATGAACTTTCCACAACGGGCACAAGCCGCGTGGTCGAATTGAAGAACGGTACGTTCTCGACATTCGACGTGCACCCGAGGGATGCCGGGCTGCCGGAAGCGCGTCTCGACGATCTGCAGGCGGGGACGCCGGAAGACGCCGCCATCGCAATGCGTGCGCTTCTTCGCGGCAAGCCGGGGGCCTTCCGCGATATCGTGCTTTTCAATGCCGCTGCCGCCTTCATCGTCGCGGGCCGTGCGGCGAACCTTCGCGACGGTGCGGCGCTCGCTGCGGCCTCCATCGATGAAGGATACGCTGAAAAGGCACTCGACGCGCTGATCGCCGCCAGCGCCGACACTCCCGACGCCGCCAATGACGACCGGCCGAACGCGGCCGTGACAGGATAAACCATGAGCATTCTCGACCGCATCGTCGCCTACAAGAAAGAGGAAGTGGCCGCCGCGAAAGCGCAGGTTCCGCTTGCCGAGCTTGAGGATCGCGCCGCCGCCGCGCCGAGAGCGCGAGACTTCTTCGACGCGCTTTCGCGCCGCGTGGCCGTGGTCGAGCCGGCGCTGATCGCCGAGGTGAAGAAGGCCAGTCCGTCGCGCGGGCTGATCCGCCCCGATTTCGACCCCGCCGCCATCGCGCGCGCCTATGAAGCTGGCGGAGCGGCTTGCCTTTCGGTGCTGACGGACGGACCGTCGTTCCAGGGCGCGCCGGCCTATCTCGTCGCTGCGCGAGAAGCCTGCTCGCTGCCGGTGCTGCGCAAGGATTTCATGGTCGATCCCTATCAGGTGACGGAGGCGCGCGCGATGGGTGCGGACTGCATCCTCGTCATCATGGCCTGCACGAGCGATGCTCTGGCCGAAGAGTTGATTGCGACCGCGAGCACTCACAACATGGATGTGCTCGTGGAAGTGCATAACGAGGACGAGTTAAGCCGCGCGCTCGCGCTCGATTCCTGGCTGATCGGCATCAACAACCGCGACCTCAACAGCTTCGAGATCACGCTGGAGACGACCGAAAGGCTGGCGCGCCTCATTCCGCCGGGGCGGATCGTCGTTTCCGAAAGCGGCATCTTCGCCCCGGCGGACATTGAAAGGCTCATGCGAGAAGGCGCGGGCGCATTCCTCGTTGGGGAAAGTCTCATGCGCCACGACGACGTTGCAGCCGCGACGCGCACCCTTCTCGGCCGTTCTGTCGGCCAAGGGCAGGCCGCCACCGCATGAGCGGGCTTTCCCATATCGATGGGAAGGGCGAGGCCGCCATGGTCGACGTTGCGGACAAGGCCGAAACATTGCGCGCGGCGATAGCGGAAGGCTGGCTCGTCACGGCGAGCGAAACCTTGACGCTGATTGAGGACGGCGCCATCGCCAAGGGCGACGTGCTGGCCGTTGCGCGGGTCGCCGGGATCATGGCGGCGAAACGCACCGCCGACCTCATCCCGCTATGCCACCCGCTTTCGCTTTCGAAGGTCAGCGTCGCGTTTGAGTTGCGCCGCGAACGTCCGGGCGTCCGTGTCGAGGCGCTCGCGAAGGCCACCGGCAAGACCGGCGTCGAGATGGAGGCGCTGACGGCCGTTTCGGTGGCCTGCCTCACGCTCTACGACATGCTGAAGGCTGCGGACAGGTCGATGATAATCGACGGTGTGCGCCTTCTGAAGAAAACCGGCGGACGAAACGGCGATACGCCCGAAGCACGCTCATGACGCATTGAAAAGGGCGCCAGAACTCTTCATTGCGGCGCCGTCCTGCCGGGAAACCGGCGTAAGCACGAACACCAGCTTGGCGTCCGCCAAAAGCTCGCCCTGAAGACCTTCCGAGCGGCACCTTTTTTCCCTGAGCACCGGCATCCTCCTCGAAACGCATGCGCTTCGTGAATGAGCGAATGCTGTCCGGGGCTGCACGCCCCCGCCGCTACCAGTCGAACGGGCTCCAGGCTTCGCGTCCGCGCGGACGGGGTTGAGGTTCGCGCCCGTAGGGGTCGGCGCCGCGAACCGGGCGTCCATATTGATCGAGCCGCTGGTCGGATGTGGTATCCCGTGCCTCGCGCTGCGGCTGGGCCGGCTCCTGCGCTACCGCAACGACGGGATCGCCCGCGAACCGGAAACTCTCTCCCTTGAGAGCACTGGCGACGCGTGCATCGAGGCCGTAAAGGTCTGAAAAATAGCGGATCTCGCCCTTTTCATCCGGCGCGGCCGTGAAATACACCATGTGAACAGGAATCGTCTTGGTGAGCTTGTTCTCGACCGTCTGACCGGTTTCGATCTGGCGGCGGATCTGCTCGGGCGTCGTTCCGTTGTCGTAGGCGAGAATGACTTCCGCGAAGCGCAGCGGATTTTGCGTGCGCATGCAGCCATGGCTGAACGCGCGCGTGGCCGAGCCGAACAGGCTCTTTTCCGGCGTGTCGTGCATGTAAACATCGTGCTTGTTCGGGAAGCGGAATTTCACCATACCGAGCGCGTTGCGCGGCCCGGCGGGCTGAATGAAGCTGTAGCGGCGCACGTCCACGCGAGACCAGTCGACCGAATCGGGATCGACATCGCGTCCGTTGTAGGTCACGCGAAGACCGCCGAGCCGCTGAAGAACGCTCGACGCACCTCCTCCGCCACCGCCGCCCGCGTTGCGCCGACCACCGAGAAAGTCGAAGAAATCTTCGACGGGGGCACTTGGCGCCGCGCGCCTGAGCTTCGGCGCGATCTCGTTGGCCTTTATGCCGTCCGGCACGCCCCATTCCGGGTTGAAGATGACGAACTGCATGTTCGCCGAAAAGGACGGGGTTTGTGAAGCGGGCTTGCCGACGACGATACGCTCCTGCAACACCATCCGGCCGCGATCGTATACGCGCGTGATCTGTTCGGGGATCGAATTCCAGACGTAGAAATCGCCGAGATTGTCCGGCATCCAGCGCCAGCGCTCCATGTTCACGATGAGGCGCATCTTCTTTTCTTCGACCGAGACACCGACGCCTTCGTTCAAAGCCGCGCGGAGCTTCTTGTCGACGATGCCGTTAACCTCAAGGCCGCGCTCCTTCTGGAAACGGTTCACCGCGACGAGCAACGCTTCGTCGTAAATCGTGTCGCGAGGCGCTTCGAGACCCGCGTTGAGGCGCTTCCTGATGAGCGCGATCTGCGCGTCGTCGTCGCCGGGCTTGAACGTCTTCCCGGCGGGGATGCGGATGGATGGGGCGCCGCTGTCTGTGGCCTTGCCGAGCGCAATGAGTGCCTGGCGAAGCTGCTTGAACTGCTCGGATTTCGGATGCAGGCCGCGCAGATATGCATCGGCCTCGTCAGCCGATGCGATGGCTTCGAGCACAGATTTCGGCACGTAGACGTGCGGCTTGCGGTCCATCGCGGGGCTGATCGACGGCGGGTCGAGACGGCCGCCCCGCGCGTGGCGCGCATATTTCAGCACGGCGAGCGAGAGCTTCACTTCGGCATCGGCGCGCGCTTCGGGTGTGGCGCCGGCGCTGTCGGGAAGCTCGAACGCTGTGGCATCGAGGCCGTAGCTGTCGGCGGCGCGGATCTCGCGAATGGTCTTGAGGGCGGCGGGCGTGAAGCCCTCGGCCGTGGTCCAGATGGGTTTGCCCTTGGTCGCGTTATAGAACGCCTTCACTGCGCCGACATCGTCGCGAGCGTCCGCCTTGCCGCCCGCGTTGGCGGCGCGCTCCACGACGAGCGGCGCAACGGCATCGCCGGCAGGCGCTTCAGCGGCAGCCGCGGGATGCGCGGGTGCACCGGGGGCAAGCAGCGCCGCTCCATCATCCTCGGGCGGAGCGAGCGGATCGGGGATTGCGCTTTCGATCGGGGAGTCTGACGCCGCCGGGGTCTCGTGCTTCGCGGCGGCATTCTTGACGGAAGGATTGGCTGCATGCACGGCTGGAGCTTTGTGCGGCGTGACTTCCGCCTTGACGTCGTCGAGCGAACCGGGAGCGGGCGCGGCATTTTCCGGCCCCGCTTCGGTCTGCGGCTCCGTCGTCGCGAGCGCGTCCAGATCGGCGAGCGGTGGCCGGCTATCGGCGTCCTGTGCCATCGCCTGCGGGACAACGGTCGAGAGGCAGGCGATCAGCGCCAGCCGCGACGTGAAACTCAGATTCATGACAACCCTCTCCAGCCCCATCAGAACACGTTCGCCGCTTTGCCCGACGCGCGGCAGACAGCCACAACTTACAGAAAAAAGGGCAGCCGAATGCGCATTCTCGCGAACGCGCTCCAGTCGCCCACCCGTGTTTCGCACAAGTTATGCGGTAAAAGCTGACGTGGCAAGTTAACGATAGCGCAACCTTAGACATTGCCGCGCTTTCGCTTTGCCGTGCGCCAGAGGAGTGGTCGCAGTTGCCGTGGTCGCGAGTCGCTGCGACCGTATTCGTGCGATTTAGTCTTTCACCGCGACGACTTCGATCTCGACATGCGCGCCGCCGGGAAGCGCCGTAATGCCGATTGTCGTGCGGGAGGGATACGGCGCCGTGAAATGCGTCTCATAAACGGCGTTCATGGCCGCGAAGTCGTTCATGTCGGTGAGGTAGACGTTCGACTTCACGACGTTGTCGAGAGTGAGGCCCGCTTCTTTCAGCACGGCGGCGATACCCTTCAGGATCTGGTCCGTCTCCGGTCCCGCCCCGCCGTCGACGAGCTTGTTCGTCACCGGGTCGGTGCCGAGCTGGCCCGACAGAAACAGCGTGTTCCCCGCCCAGACGGCACGGGAATATGGCCCGAGCGCCTTTCCAAGGCCCGGTGCATCGATAATGGCGCGACGTGTCATTCTCACCTCCGAAATGCAGATGTTGACCAAGCAATGTGTCGTTCGGAGACATACATCACGCATCGGCCGCAGGAAAGTGACTCAGCGCCATCAATCAGGAGCGGACAACCGACCGGCTCCGAAAACCGCCGACAACCTTCCGGAAACTTCCCTGCGCGAGCTCCGAGTGCCAGACAAGGGGAGCGCCGAGAATGATCGCGACACCTGCGAGCGTAACGAACCCGTCCGCAGCAATCGACTTGCCGAGATCGAGGGCAATGAACTTGCCAGCGAAGGACAGAACGACGGTTAGCGAAAAAATCGGCAGCGAAGCCCCTCCCGCAGCACGAACCCGCCTGCACAATCCGAGGTTCAACCAGGCGGCGTCACGACTGATAAGGCGCGCGACGAGGTAGGCGGAGGACAGAAGGCCGACGATGCGCCACAAGTCGAGAGTCTGCTTGTTCAGGCTGAAATACATGACTCGAAGCCGGTTGGCCATCAGGTCGTCTACGGTCTGAGACGCCAACGTCATGAGCACGACTGCGCTGAAAAGCACGAAAAAAGCGGCACAGATATCGAGCACAACGCGCGCATCTCCGGATGCGACCGGAGGCATCCCGGTGCGCGTGCGCCATCCGAAAATGAGGCCGAGAGAAAAAAGCAGTTGCCAGCAGAATGGATTAAAATTCCACGGAACGGAATCTGTAAGCGTGGGAATACTCGGAAAGAAGCGCGATGCGAACATCCACATCATCCCCGAGACTGCGAGAAGAGGCAATTCGCCTCGCGTTCTGAGCCAGATCAAGAAGGGCGCCATGAGCATCACGACAACCCACATAGGAAGAATGTCGAGCAAAGGAGCCTGAAAGGCGAGGAGAGGCAAGCCCAGCGCGACTTTCAGGGGATTTTGCTCGATCGTTTCGATGAATGCTTCATATCCCGTCATCATCTGCGCGTACTTCCCGAGCATGAATGCAGCCGAAAGAAGTATGATGACAAGAGCGATATGATGAAGCAGGATCGTTCGCGCTCGGCGTAATGTTTTTACCGCATAGGCTTGGAAACCACGCCCAACAAGACTGTAATAGGCAAGTGCAACTGAGTATCCGGCGATAAATGTAAATACTTCTGCCGAATCGAATAGCGCATAGGTGCGCGTCGTCAGATAGGTAAATGCATTATCGGGGATGTGATTTATATATATGAAGATGAGGGACATGCCTCGGAAGAAATCGATGCGGGGGTCGTAGAAAGGGCTTACGGCCATCTAAAATCCCAATTGACTGTTATTCTGGAGTTGGCTGAGGGGAGGCAGCGGCCTCCACGAGAAAATCTGCTCGCGAATCGAGGCTCTCGGAGTGCGCATTGCTGCCATTACCTCCAAGCATGGTCAAATCATAGCAAAGTGTCAATCCATCCGCGAAATACGGCTCCGCAAAGAACGCATTTATCGTCGCGGAAGACCGCTTGTCACGGCGCGGAGAGATCGCGGAACTGCGCGACGGCGACGGTGAGTTTCGCAAGCGTCAGCCCGCGCCCCGAGAGCACCTCGGCCAGCCCTTCTGCCACGCGGCTCACCGCGGCTTCGTTTCGGGCGCGCCAGGCCGCGAAATCCGAGCGGCGAGCCGATTGTGCCAGAATGCTTCGCGCAAGCCGACGCTGGGCCGAAGCGAGCCCCGAGAGGCTGGCATCCACGGCCAGACGGTCGAAATGGTCGCCTTCCGCGAGCGCTTCCGACGCCGCCGCGATGTCGTCCAGATGGAACGCGTCGCGGATGGCGAAGACGACGCGCGCGGCATCTTCAACCGGCGCTTCCATATCCCCGGCCACCCGCACGATATCGAGCGCCTGCGCCAGCGGTTCGAGCGCAGCGAAGCGCCGTGCAAATTCCGGCGAAAGTCCCGTCTTCTGAAGCCGCGCCACAGCATCGGCGAGCCTCGCGACCGCCCTTTCAGGCAGGAGCGCCGCCGTATCCCCGGAGAACGCGGCGGCAAGCGCCGCGACGCCTCGCGCATAGGGCGCAATGCCCTGCTCCAGCCCATCCCTGAAGCGGTGGTGACGCAGAAAGAAGCCCGCCTGCCGCCGCAGAAGATCGCGCGCGGTGCGATACAGCCGTAGCTGCTCCGCACTGTCGATCCGGCCGTCGAGCGCATCGAGCCCTGCGTGGATCGCCGGCAGATCGTAAATCGCGCTCACCGCCGCGAAAGCGCAGGCGACGGCCTCCGGCGGCTGGCCGGTCTCGTCCGTCAGCCGCACGACGAAGGTCGGGCCGCCGCGATTGACGATATCGTTCGCAAGGCTCGTCGCGATGATGGCGCGGCGCAGCGGATGCGCGTCGATTTCGGCGGCGAAGCGCTCGCGCATGGCGGGCGGGAAATAAGCCGGAAGTTCGCGGGCAAGGAATGGATCGTCCAGCACCATCGACTTCACGAGATCGTCTTCGAGCACGATCTTTGCGTAGGCGAGCAGCACCGCGAGTTCCGGGCGCGTCAGCGGCTTTCCCTGCGCCGCGCGCTCGGCAAGCTGCGCGTCGGTCGGCAGTGCTTCCACGGCGCGGTTGAGCCGGCCATCCTTCACGAGGCTCTGGATCAGGCGTTGGTGAAAACCGAGTTCCGCCAGCCCGTCGCTTGCCGCGACGCTGAGCGCCAGCGTTTGCAGGTAATTGTTGCGCAGCACCGAGGCGGCGACATCGTCCGTCATCGCGGACAGAATGGCGTTGCGCTCCGGCGTATCGATCTTGCCTTCCGCGACCGCGCGGCCAAGCGCGATCTTGATGTTCACCTCCACGTCCGACGTGTTTACGCCCGCCGAGTTGTCGATGGCGTCCGTGTTGATTCGCCCGCCCGCGAGCGCAAACTCGATGCGCCCTTTCTGCGTGACACCGAGATTGGCGCCCTCGCCGATCACCTTCGCGCGAAGCTCGTTCGCCGCCGCGCGGATCGCGTCGTTTGCCTTGTCGCCGGCCTGCTGGTCCGTTTCGGTGCTGGCGCGTACATAGGTGCCGATCCCCCCGAACCAGAGGAGATCCACGTCAGCGCGAAGAATCGCGGCCATCACATCCTGCGGGGTCGCCTGCGCGCCGACGCCGAGAAGCTTTTGTGCGGCCTCCGAAAGCGCGATCGACTTTTCCTTGCGGCTGTAGACGCCGCCGCCAGCCGAAAGTTTCGCGCGGTCGTAATCCTGCCAGCTCGAACGCGGGCGCTCGAACAGGCGCTTGCGCTCCTCGAAGCTCGCCTCGGGGTCGGGCGCCGGATCGATGAAGATGTCGCGGTGATCGAAGGCGGCGACGAGCCGGATCTTGCGCGAAAGCAGCATGCCGTTGCCGAAGACATCGCCCGACATGTCGCCCACGCCCGCCACCGTGAACGGCGTCGTCTGGATGTCGACGTTCATCTCCCGGAAATGGCGCTTCACCGCCTCCCACGCGCCCTTTGCGGTGATGCCCATCTTCTTGTGATCGTAGCCCGCCGAGCCGCCGCTCGCGAACGCATCGCCGAGCCAGAAGCCCCGCTTCGCGGCGATCTCGTTTGCGAAGTCGGAGAACGTGGCCGTGCCCTTGTCTGCGGCAACGACGAGATAGGGATCGTCTCCATCGCGGCGCACGGTGTCGGCAGGCGGCACGATCTCGCCCTTCACCAGATTGTCGGTGAGCGACAGGAGGCTCGAAACAAACCCCTCGTAGGCCGCGACGCCTTCGTCATAGGTCGCGTCGCGGTTCGCGCCACCCGTCGCTTTCGGCACGAAACCGCCCTTCGCGCCCTGCGGCACGATGACGGCGTTCTTCACCTGCTGGGCCTTGGCGAGGCCGAGAATTTCGGTGCGGAAATCCTGCGGGCGGTTCGACCAGCGAAGCCCGCCGCGCGCGATGGGTCCGCCGCGCAGATGCACACCCTCGAAGCGCGGCGACGAGACGAAGATCTCGGCATGGGGCCTCGGCGCGGGCAGCCATGCAATGTCGCGGCTTCGAAGCTTGAAGGCGATTGTTTCGGGCGGCGCACCATCCGGCCCCTTCTGGTAGAAATTCGTGCGCAGCGTCGCCTCGATGAGCGAGGTGAGTTGCCGCAGGATACGGTCATCATCCATCGACGGGATCGCGTCGAGCGCGGCGAAGATGCGCGCCGAAATCTCGGCCCGCGCCGCCTCGCGATCCGCGTCGCCGCCTTTCGCGGGATCGAACATCGCCTCGAACAGACGGAACAGGTCGGCGGCGATTGCGCCATGCTTGTCGAGCGTTTCGGCGACATAGGCAGCGGCATAGGTCGCCCCTGTCTGGCGGTAATAGGCCGCATAGGCGCGGATGAGCGCCGCCTGCCGCCAGTCGAGCCCCGCCGCGAGGATCAGGCCGTTGAAGCGGTCGTTCGGCACGGCGTCGGCCCACACGGCGAGAAAGCCGTCCTCAAGCGCCCCGCGCCGCTCGCAGAATGTCGCCGCGTCGCCCTCGCGCAGACGGAGGTCGATGTCGTGCAGATAGAACCGCCTGGCGCCGCCATTGGCCTTCGGCGTGAGCAGATAGGTGCGCTCGGAAATCACATCGAAGCCGAGATTTTCAAGGATCGGCACCCGCCGCGAGAGCGTCAGCGGCTCGTCGAGCTGTTGCAGCGTCGCCCGCACCGCACCGGGCTCCGCGTCGGCCGCGCGATAAAGGTCGATGCCGGTCCGGTGCCCTTCCGTGAGCTTCTCGAACCGCTCGATATCCTTGAGCGCGCGTTCGGCGTCGTTGCGCTCCTGATAGCCCGCCGGAAACGCGTCCCGGTATTTCTCGATCAGCGTCTGCCCGTCGCTGCCGCGCTCGGCGAGCACGCGCGCGGAAAAGCGATCCGCCCAGGTGGTGATGATGTCCTCGACCTTCGCTTCGAGATCCCGCTCGGCGGGGTCGAGCAGGTCGCCGTCCGCCTTCCAGATCTCCACCTGAAGGCGCACCATCGCGCTTTCGGGATAATACGGCGTCGTCTGCTCGAAGCGGCCGTCGAACGCCTCGGCGAGCATCGCCTCGATCCGCTCGCGGACGCTCGTGTTGTGCTTCTCGCGCGGCACGTAGACGAGCACAGTCACGAAACGGCGGAACTCGTCGCGGCGGACCAGCACGCGCGGTCGCGGTGCAAGCTCGGTCTTTAGGATCTCCTCGGAGACGGTCGACAGCCGCTCCGGCGAAATCTGGAACAACTCTTCGCGCGGGAAGGTCTCAAGGACGTTCAGGAGCGCTCGCCCGGAATGGCTCTCTGCCGGATGTCGCGAGCGCCGAAGGACCTTCTTCACCGTGCGCCGAAGGATGGGAACGTCATGGACGGGAAGGTTGAAGGCGCTCGCGGTGAACAGTCCCGCGAAGACGATCTGCCCCGTCACGCAGCGTTCTGCGTCGTGCAACTTGACGGCGATGGCGTCCATGTGAACGCGGCGATGAACGGTCGATTTCGCGTTCGCCTTTATGACGACCACGGGCGGCGCGTTAAGGTAATAGGCTCGGCTTTCGGGGGTCAGCACGCGGCTCGGCTCGACGCGCAGCACGATGCGGTCGGGATCGCGCAGAAGGCCGAGACTTCGCTCCGTCTGCGGGACGAGTTCGCCGACGCGTGCGTCGTAGGCGAATTCTCGAACGCCGAGAAAGATGAAGTTGTCTTCGGCGATCCAGCGCAGGAAATCGAGCCCTTCGGCGTTCGTCTGCGGCGACGCGGGCGGCGGGTTCCGTTCGATGTCGGAGATCGCGGCCTTGAGGCGGTCGGTCATGGCGTGGAAGTCGCCGACCACGAGCGCCGTATCCGCGATGACGCGGCGGAGGGCCCGGTCGATGGTTTCAAACGACGGCGCGATGCCGGGCCTTGCGATTTCGAGATGCATGACGCTTTCGCGGACGCGGCCGTTCGGCTCGGGCGCGGCCGGCGCGAGCGCGGCAAGGACGCCGTTGCCGTCCCGCTCGACCTCGAAGATGGGATGCGCGACAAGGAAAGGCACGAGCCCAAGCTCGCGCAACTCGCCCAGCACAGAATCAAGGAGGAAGGGCATGTCGTCGTTCGCGATGTCGATGACGATGTTTTCGCCCTCGTGGGAGGTCAGGGAGCGGATCGAAATCTCCGGCGCGTGGGAATGACGCCGGCGCAGGTTTTCGAAGGCCTCGGCCGCGAGCGCCGAAAACGTGGCGGCGCGATCGGAAGCGAGATCCGAGCACCCGGACTCGGACACAAGCTGTGCGGCGAAGCGGGCGGCCAGATCATCCGCCACGAGCGGGCGTGTGCCTGCAAGGATCGAAGACCCTGCGCCCGTTCGGTCTGCCGTTTGAGACATTCGACATCTCCATGGACGATGATCAAACCGTGCGGGGCTTGCAGGAAGCCGACCGCAGTTTTGATTTTTCGCAAATTTCTTGACGGCGATACGATTGCCTGCGTCTGCGCCCCTTACATCGGCGGTTGCACGGCCATTTCCAATGGCCGAACGAAACGCGCGTTCCCTACGTTTCGAGCAGGGCGTGCGCGGCGAAAAAGGCGGCCTCGGCGGCCAGAAGTCCGACCGCGAGCCTGCGTCCGGACAGCCCGAAGGCGGCAAGCCCGGCGCCGAACGCGATGAAACGCACCGCATCGCCGACGCCCGCGAGCGCACCCGTGGGCGAAAGCAGCATGCGCGCGATGAGCGCGGCGACCAGCGCCGTCGACACATCCTTCACCCACGCGATCACCGCGCTGTCCGGGTCGACGCCGCGAGACAGGAACACGCCTGCAAACCGCCATATGTCGCTCGCCGCGGTCCCGACGATGGCGAATGAAAGCCAGATCCATGTGCTGTCGTGCATCGCGGCTGCCTTTACGCTTTCCCTGCGCGCCACACCTTGCGCCGGAACAGCAGGAACGAGACGGTTCCGCCGACAAGCCCGCTCAGCACAAGGTCGAGGCTCGGCACGAGCCACATGAACACGGGCGCGAGGCAAAAGCCGATGAGGATCGGCGCGAAGTCGGCCGCGGCGCGCGCATTGGCGGAAAGCCCCATGAGGAAATAGACGGGTGTGAGGAAGATCAGCGACGCAGCCACGATGGGCGGAAGGCGGTCGGCGATGAGATAGCCCGCCACCGTGCCAAGCGTGCTCACGCCCACCAGCATCGTCGTAAGGCCGAAATAGAACGGCAGCCGAAGCCCGCGCGGCAGGAACGGCACCCGCCGCATGCTCTCGATCCAGAGCGTCACCGATACGAAATGCGAGGCGAAATAATCGACGGGCCGCGTCCCTCGCCCCGCACGCAGATAGGGTACGAGCGCGATTGTCATCGGCAACAGGCGCACGCCCGTGAAAGAGACCGCCAGCGCCGCGGTCCAGAGCGGCATGCCGCGCCCGATCTGGTCGACGAGCATTACCTGCCCCGGCAGCGCATACATGAAAATGGTGGTGTAAAGCGAGAAGGTGAGGCCCACGCCGTTGCCGTGGCACAGCACGCCGAAGCCCACGAACGAAAGGCAGAGCACGGCGGCGGGCGCCCGGGCGGCATCGCGAAACGCCATGCGGAAACCGGCTTCAGTGCGTGTCATCGGGGGTGATGTTCGCCGACGCGGCGACGGTTGGGGTGCAAAGCAATCTGGCCTCAAGAGACGGCCGAAGCGGCCATGAACGTTCGAGCGTTATCGCTTCTGATCCGCTCGAAAGCACGCTCAAAAACGCCGGGTCGTGCCCCGCCCGGGAACCCATCAGGCGTTGGCGACAGCGAGGCGACCCCGCAAGCAGGCCGGAGCCGCATGTGCATGCGCCGAGAATCCACCGTTGCGATATCGTTCCATAAAGACTTTGTGAGACTTTGTTACTTCATCATCCTCGATACAGCGGCTAAAGTGACAATACAGACTAGGGAAAATAAACCCTTGGCAACAACATGTTGAAGGAGACTTCATATGGCTAGGCTTAATTTCTCCGAGTGGGCGGCAATTGCATTGGCCACGGGACTGACGCTCATCCCGCTGGTTCCTTATGCTGGCTGACAGTTCGTCAGCATTTCGCCAATCAGACAAGAGTAACCTCCACACCGTAGAGCTTTCGCTCTGCGGCCTTCGTGTATTCGTGATTGCATTTGCGAAAACCAGAGTCGGAGGGACAGTGTCCTTCCTGCGGTTAAACGGGCTCGATCTACGCTGACAGGCTGATCGACCCGCAACTCAACGGCGGCGTCGTGCGCACCCTATTCGCGGCATGGAGATAGAATGCTCGCCGGGGTTTCCGACCGCCAAGCCCATAGCCTTCATATACGAAACGCCGGGCGCTGGTGTGCGCTCCGGCGTTTTTTTTCCTTTCGAACGCCGCGAAACCCGCAGCGACTTTCATTCGATCAGGCCGCGCCCTTCGGCAACAAAGCCGGGCCATCGCCCTCGCCCGCCTCGGCATCTTCGACCTTGACCGGCGGCTTCGTCTCGATGACCTCGAAGGCCAGCGTCCTGTTCCCGTCCTTGGTCTCGACAACGACACGCACCGTCCCGCCGCTTTCGAGCTTGCCGAACAGAAGTTCCTCGGCCAGCGGCTTCTTGATGCTCTCCTGAATGACGCGGGCAAGGGGCCTTGCGCCATAATGTTCGTCGTAGCCGTGCTCGGCGAGCCATTCCATGGCTTCCGGCGTCAGTTCGATGACCACGTTGCGGTCCGCGAGCTGCGCTTCGAGCTGGAATATGAACTTCTCGACCACCTTGCCGATCATCTCGCGCGAGAGGCGGGCGAACGGGATAACGGCATCGAGGCGGTTGCGGAACTCCGGCGAGAACATGCGCCTGATCGCCTCCTCGTCTTCGCCCACGCGCTGCTGGCTGCCGAAGCCGATGGCGGGCTTCGCCATGTCGGCCGCGCCCGCGTTCGTGGTCATGATGAGCACCACGTTGCGGAAATCGACCTGCTTGCCGTTATGGTCGGTAAGCTTGCCGTGGTCCATCACCTGAAGCAGCACGTTGAACAGGTCCGGGTGTGCTTTCTCGATCTCGTCGAGGAGAAGCACGCAATGCGGATTCTGGTCCACGCCGTCCGTCAACAGGCCACCCTGATCGAAGCCGACATAGCCGGGAGGCGCGCCGATGAGCCGGGACACCGTGTGCCGCTCCATGTACTCCGACATGTCGAAGCGCAGGATCTGCACGCCGAGCAGGCTCGCGAGCTGGCGGGCCACTTCCGTCTTGCCGACACCCGTCGGGCCGGAGAACAGATACGAGCCGATGGGCTTTTCCGCGTCGCGAAGGCCAGCGCGGGCGAGCTTGATCGCGGCGGCAAGCGCGTGGATCGCCTGATCCTGACCGAACACGACGCGCTTCAGATCGCCTTCGAGGTTTCGGAGCAGCTCCGTGTCGGTCTTGGACACCGTCTTGGGCGGGATGCGCGCCATGGTGGCCACGGTCGCTTCCACTTCCTTCACGCCGATGGTGCGCTTGCGCTTCGAGGGCGGCAGCAGCATCTGCGATGCGCCGGTTTCGTCGATCACGTCGATCGCCTTGTCGGGAAGCTTACGGTCGTGGATGTACTTCGCGGAAAGCTCCACCGCCGCCTTGATCGCCTGGTTCGTGTATTTGATGTTGTGGAAGTCCTCGAAGTAAGGCTTGAGCCCCTTCATGATTTCCACCGCATCTTCCACGGTCGGCTCGGCAACGTCGATCTTCTGGAAGCGCCGCACGAGCGCGCGGTCCTTCTCGAAGTGCTGACGATATTCCTTGTAGGTGGTCGAGCCGATGCAGCGCAGCACGCCGGATTGCAGCGCGGGCTTCAGCAGGTTCGACGCATCCATCGCACCGCCCGAGGTCGCGCCCGCGCCGATCACGGTGTGGATCTCATCGATGAACAGGATCGCGCCCGGATAGGCCTCGATCTCCTTCATCACCGCCTTGAGGCGCTCCTCGAAGTCGCCGCGGTAGCGTGTCCCCGCAAGCAGCGTGCCCATGTCGAGCGAGAACACCGTCGCGTTGGCGAGCACCTGCGGCACCTCGCCGCGCACGATCTTGCGCGCGAGGCCTTCGGCGATGGCGGTCTTGCCCACGCCCGGATCGCCCACATAAAGGGGGTTGTTCTTCGACCGGCGGCAGAGAACCTGAATGGTGCGCTCGATTTCCTTGTCGCGCCCGATCAGGGGATCGATGCGGCCGTCCTTTGCCTTTTGATTGAGGTTGACGCAATAGGCTTCGAGCGCATCGGTCGAACGCTTCTTGTCGTCGGAGCCGTCGACCGTCGTCGCGTCGTCCTCGACGCCGCGCACCCCGCGCGGTTCGGACATGCCGGCCCGCTTCGAAATGCCGTGGCTGATGAAGTTCACGGCGTCGAACCGCGTCATGTCCTGCTCCTGCAGGAAATAGGCGGCGTTGCTCTCGCGCTCGGCGAAAACCGCAACGAGCACGTTCGCGCCCGTCACTTCTTCGCGGCCCGAAGACTGCACATGCACAACAGCGCGATGGATCACGCGCTGAAAGCTCGCGGTCGGCTGCGCCTCGCCGTCCTGGTCTAGGACGAGGTTGTTCAGCTCCTTGTCGAGAAATTCGGTGAGTTTGGCCCTGAGCCGCTCCACATCGACATTGCAGGCTCTAAGGACAGAAGACGCGTCGCGGTCATCCAGCAGCGAAAGGAGCAGGTGTTCCAGCGTTGCGTATTCGTGATGCCGCTCGTTGGCGTATTCGATAGCGCGGTGGAGCGACTCTTCCAGGCTGTTTGAGAATGATGGCACTGCCGCACCTACTCCTTTTCCATAGTGCACTGAAGGGGATGCTGATGCTGGCGCGCGAAATTCATCACCTGGGTGACTTTCGTCTCAGCAACTTCGTAGGTATAAACGCCGCAGATCCCGACGCCTTTCTGATGAACATGCATCATGATGCGCGTGGCTTCCTCGCGCGGCTTGTTGAAGAACCGTTCAAGCACGTAAACGACGAATTCCATCGGCGTGTAGTCGTCGTTGAGGAGGAGAACCTTGTAGAGGCTCGGTCGTTTCGTCTTGGGACGAGTTTTTGTTACGACACCTGTTTTCAGGCCGTTGTCGTCCTTGAAACCGTTATTGCCCGCCATCGCAGCAACCATTCGAGACCCTATCGGAAGCCTGAACGTTTCAAGCGTCTGCCATTCTGCCTGACGCCTCCATAACGCGCGCGGAAACGAGGCCATCACCTTGCATCATCCCGTTTATCGGTTTCGTCTGTCAAGGCCCCCGAAGCCCGGCGCCACATCGAATATATGTGCTCCCCTTCATACATTGAAAGGGCGGCACCTTGTTCATCACGCAGCGGTGTTTCCAAACACTCAAGAATGCCGTCGGCCCGATCGAAATGCCACGCCCCACGTCTGGAATGGGTAAGACCGAATTAATGCCCGTGCAGGTATAGCAAGCTGAACGAACAACCTTGCATTGAGGTTGATCGCTCACGCGACGCCTTGACGCGGCGCCTTGCTGAAGACACGTTTCTGGGGTTTCACACCGCCGTGGTTCGAAATTTGCGTTTTCAATTTCCGTGGCAAAATAGGGGCTTGGCACCGGCTGAGGGGCCTCGGGTCGATATGGCATGCGCCGGTGCGCCCTTGCGTGGGACGCTTCTTTGCGCGCTCGCGGGCGCTCTGTTGCTCGTGCTCTCCAGTCCCGCCGATGCTCGCCGCAGAGCCGCCAGAACGCCGTCTTACTCTCCGGCAAGTTCCGCCATGGTGGTCGACTTCCACACCGGGCGCATTCTCATCTCGAAGAACCCCACCGATCCGCGCTTCCCCGCGTCCGTCACCAAGGTGATGACGCTCTATCTGCTGTTCGACGCGCTCCGCGACGGCAAGCTCGCCATGAACACCAAGCTGCGCGTTTCGAGTTACGCCGCCTCGCAGTCGCCGACCAAGCTCGGCCTCGATCCCGGCGACACAATCACGGTTTCCGACGCCATCGGCGCCATCGTCACCAAGTCGGCGAACGACATGGCTGTCGTCATTGCCGAAGCGCTGGCGGGCAGCGAGGAGGAATTCGCCCGCCGCATGACGCAGAAGGCGCGCACCATCGGCATGCTCAACACGACGTTCCGCAACGCGTCCGGCCTGCCGAATTCCGAACAGCGGACCACGGCGCAGGATCTCGTCATCCTCGCCCGCTCGGTGTTGACCGACTACCCCGAGCGGTCCCGCGTCTTCTCGACGAAATATTTCCAGTATGGCGGCGAAATCTACCGCAACCACAACACCATGCTGTTTTCATATGACGGCATGGAAGGCATGAAGACGGGCTTCACCTCGGCGTCGGGTTTCAATCTTCTTGCCACCGCGCGACGCGGAGAGAAGAGGCTCATCGCCGTGGTGCTGGGCGGATCGTCCGCCAGCGTGCGAAACGCCGCCATGCGCAATATCCTTGACGCTTCATGGCCGAAAGCCATGACATTCACCGCCGCGAAGAATGCGGGGGCGCTCGTGTCGTCTTTCGCGCCGAAACAATTCGCTCAGGCCACGCCGCAGAAACCTTCGACGGCGGCCGATCGCAAGAGCGAGAGCCGCGCGCCGGAACCGCAGCGTGTCGCGTCCGCCGAGCCCGCCGCGAAGGAGCCTGCTCCGGCTGCGGCCGCGCAATCGGGCGGCACGGGGCATCTGAGGCGCGTGTCGCGCCTGCCGACCGCCGAGCTTCAACTCAAGCGCAAGCCTGACAGCACTTCGAACGCAATTCTTTTCTCGTCGCTCGAAAACGGTCTTGCCGTGCGCGCCACCCGCGAGCCCGCCGAGACATCAGACACCGCCACGGACGAGCCCGAGGAGGCGACGGGCCGAGCGATGGTCGATCATGGCGCGACGGCCTCCGGCGCGAAGCAGGTGGCCGTCACCGTCACTTTTCCCGCTCCCGGTGAAAAATTGCCGAAGAACATGTCGGTCCACAACAAGACAGTCCGGCTTCCCGAGGTTGCGCCTCTCGCCGCTGCCGCCGTCCAGACCGACGGAGAGGCTGAGGAAAACGCCGCCCCTTATTCATCGCCTCGGTTGGCCTCGGCTCAGGTTACGCTTGCGTCGACTGCCGCGCCTGAACCTCGAACCATCGCCACGGCGGAAGCGACAGGCGCACGCGAGGCGATGGATCAGCCCGGCCCTTATCATGTGCAGGTGGGCGCGTTCCCCGACCACTCGCAGGCGCAACTCAGGCTTGAAAGCGTGCGGCAAGCGCTGGGGCCGGCCTTCTGCAAGTCGCATCCCGACTTCATCATGCCGGTTTCGCTGTCGAGCGGCGCGACGATGTTCCGCGCCCGCTTCGCCCGCTTCGACGACGAGGCACAGGCGAAATCGGTGTGCCAGAAGCTCAAGCGTTCCGGCATCGAGTGCATGAATGTCCGTGCGCCGTGACCTGTTCGCTCCCGGCGTCCCGCTGGAGCGCGGCATGGCGGGCCTGCTGACAGGACGCACCACGAGGCAAGAGATAGAGCGCACCTTCTGATTCAGAAAACGGGGAAGCGCAAGGTCAGGGCAGGAGGCCCCGGCACCAGGATCAACGCTCCGCGGGCAGTCGCCTCGCGTTCTAGGCCAACCCTCCGCGCGAGGCTGCCGCGTCGTGTGGGCGCGACGCGGTGAGGCCTTGGTCCGTCAGCTTCCTTGCGTCAGATCGAGTCCGATTTAAACGCACGCCGATCCAGGCCGGATGACACCCTCGGCGAGCAGCACGCACGCACGAGGCGTTGGCTGCAACAACGTCTCCTCTCAATGTGCGAAGGAGTTCGAGCGGTCGGCATGCGAGCGCCTGATCAAGCCGCTAGCCTGCTCCGCTCATGATGGCCGCCCCCCAGCACCGCACGCAGATCGGTGCATTCGGTCGGGACACGCCGCCGCGCCGCCTCAGCGAGGCCCGCGCGAAGTCTGGAAGACTCCGACCGGTGCCGCCGATCACTCAGCATTTCGGCTCGCAGCACTGCGGCTGCGACGGAGCCGGAACCCAGCGCGCGCCCTCGGGCTGCACGGTCACACGCTCACGAGAGAACGCGATGTAGGGCCGCTGGAAATGGGCATAGTTCTTGTAAGGACGCAGCAGCACGCGCCGCTCGGTCAGCGCAACCGCATCGGGCGTCACCTGCTCGGCCCAACGGTGGCCCCGGCGCACGAGCACCTGCTTTTCGACGAGGAATTCCTGCGGCGGAACGCGCACGCGGCACACGGCGGCCTGACCGCCCACGCACTGCTCGCGCCAGATGGAACCGCCGGGCTTTCTGACACGCACGGTCACCGTCTTGTATACGGGCGGGGTCTCGTGCCACACGACAGCGCCAGCGACGGCAACCTGTTGCTGTATCACCCCATGCTGGCCCGGCCGACGGCTCACCTCGTAAACGCCCGGTTCCACCACATCCCGGCGGATGAAGGTCCGATGGACGGGCCGGAGCGGCGCCTGAACATAGCACTCCGCCCCAGCGTTTTCCGGCACGGCAACCGTCAGCACCGACAGACCGGCGAGCCCGAAGCACAAAACCCGCGTCCAGTTTTTCCTTGCAGCCGACCGCATGATTCGTCCCCCGCTAAAAATTCCAACAGGAATCTATAGACACGGTTTGGGTAAATATCACGTGCCGAAAATCGATAATTTCGTTCCTATGGCCGAGCCGCAACAGCACTTTGCGCACCGGAGCCCCCGGACACGCTACATCCGGGGGCCTCTTCTGCGGGTTTACGTGTGGGAGTGTGCGTCTCCGTTCACCTTCGTCAGGCTCGGGAACCACCCCTGGAAAGTGGAATCGAATTCGTGATAGTTGCAGGTGATTTCCTCGCCCACCGCGATGTCGCGGATGGCATAGCCCAGATCGGCATCGGTGAAGTCGGTGTTGGGCGTCTCGCTATGATTCATGAAACGGCCGTTGTCCGCTTCAAGAACCCAGATTCCCTTCCTGGTCATATGCGGGTAGGAGTAGCGCTGAATGAAATCCTGCATATGGGCTGGCAATTCTTCGATGTCGGCCTCGGTGAAGAAAACGTCGAACTTCGGCTCCAGCCGCCAGATCACGTCTCCTTTCTTGATTGGTTCGGCAGCATAAATGCCTACCCCCTCGATCGCACTGTTCGAGAGATAGGTGCGGACAAGCATCATGGTTTGATTTCCCAAGTATTGTGTGAGGTTGGTTGCTTTTCGAGCCTGAACGGCTATGCGCTGGTTACTTCGCGCTTCACGGCCTTCTGGCGACCTAGGCCGCGAAGGAGGCAGTCTTCTCTCACATGTGCTTTTTCAACATCCTTCAGAGGATTGGAAATAGCGCTTGATCCGGTTGCCGAAGACAACACAGGGTGCCGATGATTGCGCCAAACATTGTCATTTGCAACAAGCTTAATGTCGATATTTACGAAGGTTTGGGACTGCGTGTGAAAATCCGACTCGACCATCTTCTGGTCCGGCGCGAACTGGCGGAAACGCGCTCGAAGGCGCAGGACATGATCCGCCGGGGCGTTGTCCGCGTGCGCGGACGAACCGACGTCAAACCGGGACTCGAAGTCTCTGAAGACGAACACGTTGAAGTGCTTGAAAAGATGCCGTATGTCGCGCGGAGCGCCCTCAAGCTCAAAGCGGCACTCGACGCATTCGGCCTGTCTCCGCACGGGCGAAACTGCCTCGATGTCGGCGCCTCGACTGGCGGCTTCACCGAGGTGCTGCTTGAGAGGGGTGCAACCCGCGTCCATGCGGTGGATGTGGGCCGCGATCAGCTCCATGCGTCGCTGCGTCAAAATGTCCGGGTCGTGTCGATGGAAGCGCGGGACGCGCGCACTCTCACCCCGGCGCTCTTCGATGCGCCGATCGAGGCCGTGACCTGCGACGTGAGTTTCATCTCGCTCGAAAAGGTGCTGCCCGCGGTGCTGCCGCTCGCCGCGCCCGGCGCGTGGCTCGTAGCGCTGGTCAAGCCGCAATTCGAGGTCGGCCGCGACGGCATCGGCAAGGGCGGCATCGTGAAGGACGAAAGCCTGCGGCGCGCGGCGGTGGAGCGCGTCACGGCATGCATCGAGGCGGAAGGCTGGCGCGCGATTGGCGCCATCGCCTCGCCGATCAAGGGACAGGACGGCAATGAAGAAACACTCGTCGCAGCCTCGCGCGAGCGATAGCCCGCCGAACCGCGCGGAAGCGGTGACGCTCGCCGTCGAGACCATGGGTGCGCAGGGCGACGGCGTCGCGCGGGTCGGCGGCGTCGCTGTGCACATTCCTTTCGCGTTGCCGGGCGAAGTCGTGCGTGCCGAGGTCCGCGCGGGCAAAAATCGGCTCATCGCGGTGGAAGCCGCAAGCCCCGAGCGGATCGCGCCCGTATGCCGCCATTTCGGCGTCTGCGGAGGATGCGCGCTCCAGCATTGGGCAGCGGCGCCCTATGACGCCTGGAAGGCCGGGCTTGTGGAAGCGGCGCTCGCCCACGCCCGCGTCCGCGCGCCGTCAGTCGAGCCGCTTAAGACCTACCCCGTTTCGAGCCGCCGCCGCGCCGTTTTCACCGCCCGCAAGGAGGATGGCGCGCTTCGTCTCGGCTTCAACGCGTCGCGCAGTCACGATCTCGTCGACATAGAGGAATGCCCTATCCTGCTGCCACGGATCGCCGCCGCGCTTCCGCGATTTCGCGCGGGGCTAAAGGGCGCGATGGCGGAGCGCGGCGAAGCGAAGATCCACGTCACCGCCGCAGATAACGGGCTCGACGTCGCCATCGCCGGGCCCCGCCTTCAGACGAGCGCCCGGCACGCAATCGAGGCTGAACTTCAGGCGGCCGGCGCGATCCGGGCCGCATGGAATGGCGAGGCGATCTTCATCAACGCCCCGCCGCGGGGCGCCGCCGGGCCTGCGCGCATGGTGCTGCCCGAAGGCGCGTTCCTGCAAGCGGTCGAGGCGTGCGAGCGCGACATGGCCGCCTTCGCGGTCGAGGCGCTCGACGCGGCGGGAGTGGGAAAGGGGCCGGTATGCGACCTTTTCGCGGGCCTCGGCGCCTTCACCTTTCCGGTGGCGACACGCGCGCCTGTCACCGCCTGCGAAGACAATGCCGCCGCCGTTGCCGCGCTGTCCCTTGCCGCGAAAGAGGCGAAGGGCCTCAAGCCCGTGAAGGCGGTCCGCCGCGATCTGTTTCGCAATCCGCTCGGCTTTCAGGAGTTGAACGCCTTCGCAGCCGCCGTGCTCGATCCGCCGCGCGAGGGAGCGGAGACGCAGGCGCGCGCGCTTGCGCAGTCGAAAATTCCTGCCGTCGTGATGCTGTCGTGCAATCCCGCCACCTTGGCGCGCGATGCTGCCATTCTTGCGGAAGGCGGGTTCGAATTGACGCGGCTCGCGGCCTTCGATCAGTTTCGCTATTCGGCGCATGTGGAGGTCGCAGCGCTTTTCCGCCGCCCACGCACAAAAAAGGGCAGGCTTGCGCCCGCCCTTCGCTGAGGCCGTGAGGCGCGGGGCTGCGTTACGCAGCCGCCTCCACCTTGCGGGCCGCATCGCCCTCGATCACGCGGGGCTGGGGAGCGCCCTTCGTGATCTGGATCGTGCGCGGCTTCATGGCCTCAGGCAATTCGCGCTTCAGATCGACGTGCAGAAGTCCGTTCTCAAGCGCGGCACCGGACACCTCGACGTAATCGGCAAGCCGGAAACGGCGCTCGAAATTGCGCGCGGCGATGCCCTGATGAATGTAGGCCCGGTTGGCGGCTTCACCTTTCTTTTCGCCGCGGATGGTAAGAGTACCCTCCTTCACGTCGATGGAGAGGTCGTTCTCACCGAAACCGGCGACTGCCATGGTAACGCGATAGACATTTTCGCCCAGACGTTCGATGTTGTAGGGTGGGAAGCCGCTTTCGCTTTCGAGACCAGAGAGCTGGTCAAGCACATTGGCAAGGTGATCGAAGCCGATCGCGGACTTATACAGAGGGGATAGATCAAGACGACGCATGTGTTTTCTCCTTATCAAGCGAGAAGTTTCCTCCGCCTTAAAGGCCGGAGTGTAGGTTTGCAGCCGACTGGCCTGCACCCATAAATTTATTTCGGACATCTTCGCTGTCAAGGGGTGCTTGAGCAGCGCAGTGCGCATGCGGTAGAGTTTTTCCACGAACAGCAAGGACCGCCCGTACATGGCGACTAAGGCGCCCTCACTCTCGGCCGAATTGGCCGGAATCACCCGCAATCCCGTCCCTGGCGGCGCCATCTGCGGCACCTTCGCCACGCGCGACGGCTTGCAGATCCGCTATGCGCGGTGGGACACGACGGCGGAGCGGCGCATCGGCACGGTCTGTCTTTTCCACGGCCGCACGGAGTTCATCGAGAAATATTTCGAGACCATCGGCGACCTGCGCCGCAGGGGCTTCGCCGTCGCGACCATGGACTGGCGCGGACAGGGCGGCTCATCGCGCATGCTGAGGAACCGTTCCAAGGGGCACGTCGAAAACTTCGCGCAGTTCGACGACGACGTTCGCCGCTTCATGTCGGGCATCGTGCTGCCCGATTGTCCGCCGCCCTATTACTGCCTCGCGCATTCGATGGGCGGACATCTCGTGCTGCGTCTCGCTCAGACGAAGGTGTGCTGGTGGGATCGCATCGTTCTTACCGCGCCGATGATCGATTTCGCACAGACCGAAAAGCGCAAGGGAGGCATCGGCGCTGCGGCGGAAGCGCTGACGCTGCTGGGCTTCGGCGACAGTTTCATACCCGGCGGGAAGGACAAGCTTTGGGAGCGTGCGCCGTTCGAGGGCAACCCGCTGACGTCGGATCGACTTCGATACGAGCGCGCGCAGGACGTGCTCCGCGCCGCCCCGGAGCTTGGCATCGGCGCGCCGACCATCGGCTGGGTGCAGGCCGCGTGCGCTTCTATCGCGACGCTCGCCTCGACCGCCTTCATGGAGAGCATCCGCGTGCCGACCCTCATGCTCGCGGCCGGCAACGATCAAATCGTGTCCAACGCCGCCATGGAGCGTTTCGCAAGCCGCGTCAAGAACTGCCGCCTCATCGTGATTCCGGGCGCGCACCATGAGATCCTCATGGAGCGCGATCAGCTTCGCGGACAGTTCTGGGCCGCATTCGACGCCTACATTCCGGGCTCGACGCTGCTTCCACGACGGCTCGAACAAGCTGAAATCGCTCTGTGACCTGTGCCGACGCTGGGACGCTTCGAAAGTCCTGTCTCGAACGCGATTGCCAACATGCCGATGGTTCCGATGACGAGTGTGCAAGCCGATTTTCGCGACCCCATGCTGACCGCCGATCAGGCTCGCGCGGCGCTCGATCTGAAGCCACACCCCGAGGGCGGCCATTATCGCGAGTTGTGGCGGGACGAGCCCCAAGTCGACGACGCCCCGCAAGCCGATAGACGGGGAGCAGCAAGCACGATCCTGTTCCTGCTGGCTGCGGGTGAGCGGTCGCATTGGCATCGCGTCGATGCGGCGGAGATCTGGATCTGGCAGGCTGGCGCACCGCTGGCGCTTGGCATAGCCCACGCCGACGGAAGACGCGCAACCATCACCCTTGGCCCGAATGCGGGCGGCGGCGAAGCGTTTCAGGGCGTCGTTCCGGCCTTCGCCTGGCAGGAGGCGGTGAGCCTTGGCGCATGGACGCTGGTGAGTTGCATCGTGGCTCCGGCGTTCAGCTTCGAAGGCTTTGAACTCGCGCCCCCCGACTGGTCGCCGCAGACGCTCTGAACCGGAGCCGATAAAAAGAAAAGGACGAGGCGGCGGCCTCGTCCTTCGCACTTTGACTTTTCAGCAGTCGGGCATCAGTGCGGCAGGCCGCTGCCATCCGCAACCGATGTCTGGCCGATCTCCTTGATCTGCGCGGCGGCAAGCGCGGCGGCCTCGTCCCATTCGATGGGATCGAGCTTGCGGGTGAGCGCAATCGCCAGCACCTCGTCCATCCGCGCCACCGGGATGATTTCGAGCGCGTTCTTCACATTATCCGGGATTTCCGCGAGGTCTTTCGCATTCTCCTCCGGAATGATGACGCGCTTGATGCCGCCGCGAAGAGCCGCAAGCAGCTTCTCCTTGAGGCCACCGATGGGCAGAACGCGACCGCGCAGGGTGATCTCGCCCGTCATGGCCACGTCGCGGCGAACCGGAACGCCCGTAAGGATCGAAACGATGGCCGTGACCATCGCCACACCCGCCGAGGGGCCATCCTTCGGCGTTGCGCCTTCCGGCACGTGCACGTGGATGTCGCGCTTGTCGAACAGCGGCGGCTCGATTCCGAAGGCGATGCTGCGGCTGCGCACATAGGCGTTCGCAGCCTGAATCGACTCCTTCATCACGTCGCGCAGATTGCCCGTGACGGTCATGCGGCCTTTGCCAGGCATCATGACGCCTTCGACGGTCAGCAACTCGCCGCCGACTTCCGTCCAGGCGAGACCGGTCACGACGCCGACCTGATCCTCAAGCTCGGCCTCGCCATAGCGGTATTTCTGCACGCCGAGGAAATCGTGCACGTTTTCAAGCGTGACATGCACCTTCACCTGCTTGCCGCTCTCGATCAGCTTCACGGCCTTGCGGGCAAGCTTGGCTATCTCTCGCTCAAGGCTGCGCACGCCCGCCTCGCGGGTGTAGCGGCGGATGACCTCGACGATGGCATCGTCATCGACCGTCCATTCGCCCGGCTGAAGGCCGTGGGCCTCCATTTGGCCGCGCAGAAGATGGCGTTTCGTGATTTCGAGCTTCTCGTCTTCCGTATAGCCCGCGAGCCGGATGATCTCCATACGGTCGCGAAGCGCGGGCGGAATGTCGAGCGTGTTCGCGGTCGTGACGAACATCACGTTCGAGAGGTCGTAATCGACTTCGAGGTAATGATCGTTGAACTCGTGGTTCTGCTCCGGGTCCAGCACCTCAAGCAGCGCGGATGCCGGATCGCCGCGGAAATCCATGCCCATCTTGTCGATTTCGTCGAGGAGGAAGAGCGGATTGGTCTTCTTCGCCTTGCGCATCGACTGGATGACCTTGCCGGGCATCGAGCCGATATAGGTGCGCCGATGGCCGCGGATCTCCGCCTCGTCACGGACGCCGCCGAGCGACATGCGCACGAACTCGCGGCCCGTCGCCTTCGCGATCGACTTGCCGAGCGAGGTCTTGCCGACGCCCGGAGGGCCGACGAGACACAGGATCGGGCCCTTGAGCATGTTCGTGCGCTTCTGCACCGCGAGATACTCGACGATGCGGTCCTTCACGCGTTCAAGACCATAATGATCCTCGTCGAGCACGGCTTGCGCTTCTTCGAGATCCTTCTTTACCTTGCCTTTCACCCCCCACGGGATGGAAAGCAGCCAGTCGAGGTAATTGCGCACCACCGTCGCTTCGGCCGACATCGGGCTCATCTGCTTGAGCTTCTTCAGCTCGGCGACGGCCTTGTCCTTCGCTTCCTTCGAAAGCTTCGTGTTCTCGATCTTCTCCTCGAACTCGGAGATATCGTCGCGCTCGTCGGAATCGCCGAGTTCCTTCTGAATGGCCTTCATCTGCTCATTCAGGTAATATTCGCGCTGGGTCTTCTCCATCTGGCGCTTCACGCGGCTGCGGATCTTCCGCTCGACCTGAAGCACCGAGATTTCGCTCTCCATGAGCGTGAAGACGCGTTCAAGCCGTTCCGACACGGACAGAAGCTCAAGGATTTCCTGCTTGTCGCCGATCTTGATCGCGAGGTGGGAAGCAATGGTGTCCGCGAGCTTCGAATAATCGTCGATCTGGTTGAGCGTGCTCAGAACCTCGGGAGAGATCTTCTTGTTCAGCTTGACGTAGTTTTCAAACTGACTGATCGCCGAGCGCGCGAACGCCTCGATCTCGTCCTGATTGCCGAGCGTCTCTTCGATGCGCTCGATTTCCGCCTCGAAGTAATTGTCGTTCGGAACGAAATCCTTGATGCGCGCGCGGGTCGTCCCCTCCACCAGCACCTTGACGGTCCCGTCGGGCAGCTTCAGCAACTGAAGCACGGTCGCGAGCATGCCCATCGTGTAGATGGCGTCGGGCTCCGGATCGTCGTCGCCCGCGTTCTTCTGCGCGGCGAGCAGGATCTGCCGGTCGGTGCGCATCACTTCGTCGAGCGCATTGATGGACTTCTCGCGCCCCACAAACAACGGAACGATCATGTATGGGAAAACGACGATGTCCCGAAGGGGAAGCACCGGAAAGATCTCGCCCTTGCCCGGCGCCCTGGGATTGTCGGTTGGATTCGTCATGTCGCTCTCCTCAATCCGACAGCGCAAAGGCCCGCTGTCATCATCCTGTAGCAGCCGGAGATCCCGGCCTTATGGCCGCCACCCGCGTCTCGCCGCTGCTCATCCGACAGTACATGCCGGATAAGCCGTCAGTCCATAGCGCAGTTATCAAGACGTTAATGGCCGCAGTAAAGGGAGCGCCGATAACGGCGCTGCCTGTGCTTGGTGGGGTCCGATGAAAATAGGCTGAGACGGGCTTGCGGTTAACAAACCGTGTCATCAGGCACTCGATGATTCATCTAGTCGCTCGGCGTAAATCCGCAAGGGCTTGGCGTTCCCTTCGATCACTTCCGGGCTGATCACGACTTCCTCGACGCCTTTCAGGCTGGGAAGCTCGAACATGCTGTCCAGCAGGATCGCTTCCATGATCGACCTGAGACCTCTTGCGCCGGTCTTGCGCTCGATAGCCTTGCGGGCGACGGATTTGAGCGCTTCGTTGGACAGCGTGAGCTGCACGCCTTCCATATCGAAGAGGCGCTGATACTGCTTCACGAGCGCGTTCTTGGGCTCGGACAGGATTTTCACAAGCGCGGTTTCGTCGAGATCCTCAAGCGTTGCCAGAACCGGCAGGCGCCCGATGAATTCCGGGATGAGACCGAACCTCAGCAGGTCTTCAGGCTCCACGCCGCGCAGGATCTCTCCCGTGCGCCGGTCGTCCTCCGAGGACACCTTGGCGCCGAAACCGATCGAACTCGACTTCCCACGCTGAGCGATGATCTTTTCGAGGCCGGAGAACGCGCCGCCGCAGATGAACAGGATGTTCGTCGTGTCGACCTGCAGGAACTCCTGCTGCGGATGCTTGCGGCCGCCTTGCGGAGGAACGCTGGCAACCGTGCCTTCCATGATCTTGAGCAGCGCCTGCTGGACGCCCTCGCCCGACACGTCGCGCGTGATGGACGGGTTGTCCGACTTGCGGCTGATCTTGTCGACCTCGTCGATGTAGACGATGCCGCGCTGCGCGCGGTCGACATTGTAATCCGCCGCCTGAAGCAGCTTCAGGATGATGTTTTCGACATCCTCGCCGACATAGCCCGCCTCGGTCAGGGTCGTGGCATCCGCCATGGTGAAGGGCACGTCGAGGATGCGCGCGAGCGTCTGCGCGAGCAGCGTCTTGCCGCAACCGGTCGGGCCGATCAGCAGGATGTTGGACTTCGCCAACTCCACGTCGTTGTTCTTCGCGGAGTGATTGATGCGCTTGTAATGATTATGGACGGCGACCGAAAGAACGCGCTTCGCATAGTCCTGGCCGATCACGTAGTCGTCGAGGACCGTGCAAATTTCCTGAGGCGTCGGAACCCCGTCGCGGGACTTCACGTAGGAGTTTTTGTTCTCCTCGCGAATGATATCCATGCAGAGTTCGACGCACTCGTCGCAAATGAACACCGTAGGCCCTGCAATAAGCTTGCGGACTTCGTGCTGGCTCTTGCCGCAGAACGAGCAGTAGAGCGTATTCTTGGAGTCGTGACCCCTGCTTTCTTTCGTCATTGACCTACCTTAGCACCCACATGCCAGAATGTGGCGATGGATTGTGCCCGACTGATGACCAGAACAACCGTTCCCGGTTTATTCCGCACCCGCAAAGCCAGCGATCCACCGCCCTCCTCGCATGCTTCCCCATAGTCTTACGGCTTCTGGGGCGATTGTCCATAGCTTCGATTCGCAACTCTGCCCGAAGGCCGTCTGGGACGTTGGACTGCTTATACTTTCCAGTCCGTTAAAAATCATACCCGGACTTTCGAACGTGCCCGTGAAGCTCTAGGTCGGTCACGAACGTCCCGGATTTCCTGTTTCTTCAGCGGCGGCGCGCTTCGTCAGAACGTCGTCGATAATGCCGAACGCTTTCGCCTGTTCTGGAGACATGAAGTGGTCACGGTCCAGGGTGCGTTCAATGACTTCGTATGGCTGCCCTGTGTGCTTGACATAGATTTCATTAAGCCGGCGCTTGGTTTTCAGAATGTCCTCGGCGTGCCGTTCGATATCGCTCGCCTGCCCCTGGAAACCGGCCGAAGGCTGGTGAACCATCACGCGCGCATTCGGCAGCGCCCAGCGCATGCCGGGCTCGCCCGCGGCAAGCAGCAGAGAACCCATCGACGCCGCCTGACCGACGCAAAGCGTGGAAACGGGCGGGCGGATGAATTGCATCGTATCGTACATGGCGAGGCCGGAGGTCACATGGCCGCCCGGCGAATTGATGTAAATGTTGATCTCCTTCTTCGGGTTCTCGGATTCGAGAAACAGAAGCTGCGCGATCACGAGCGAGGCCATGTTGTCCTCGACGACCCCGGTCAGGAAGATGATGCGCTCTTTCAGAAGGCGCGAATAGATGTCGAAGGCGCGCTCGCCGCGGTTGGTCTGTTCGACGACCATGGGAACGAGCTGGCTTGTATAGAATTCAACGGGATCGCGCATGGCGTTACTCCAGGCCGTGATGAGAGCCGAAGATGACTTCGTTCTGGGGAGAGCCCGCAGCACGCGAGGCGCGGGCGCGACCGAAGCCGGTGGCTTGTGAATTTGGTGCGGCACACGAGGTGCCACACCAAACATGGGATGATTTGAGCGGGAGCGCAACCGGTCGGTAGCGCGCGCTCATTCGAAAGCCGATCCCGTTGTCATCAACGCGATCACGATCCGTCCGGCATCATCCGCGCGAAAACTTGCGCGGCGCTGCCTTAGCCGTGCTTGTGCCCGGCATGGTCGTGATCGTGATCGCAATCGGGACCATGCACGTGCTCGTGTTCCTCTTCGATGCCACCGTCCAGCAGGGCCTGCTCGCGCTCAAGCTCCGCCAGCGACTTCATCAAATCTTCGGGAGAAACCTTGTTCTCCTCCGTCTTCACGAGTTCGAGGACGAAGTTGATGACCTTTTCCTCGTAGACCGGTGCGCGGAGTTCGTTCAGCGCGTTCGGGTTCTTGCGATAGAACTCGATGACCTCGCGTTCCTGTCCAGGGAACTGGCGGGCGCGGTCGATGACGGCGCGGCGAATTTCCTCATCGAGGATCTTGATCTCGTTCTGATTGCCGATCTCGGAGAGCACAAGGCCGAGGCGCACACGGCGCTCGGCGAGCTTCTGATATTCGGCGCGCGCCTTCTCTTCGGTCGAGCCTTCGTCCTCGAAGGTCTTCTTGGCCTGTTCGAGCTGACGGGTGATGCCGCGCCAGATGCCTTCGAACTCGCTCGTCACGAGGGTATTCGGCAATTCGAAGGAATGACGCTCGTCCAGCACGTCGAGCACCGCCTTCTTGAGCTTTGCGCGCGTCGCACCGTCAAGCTCCTTCTGAAGCTGATCGCGGACCGCTTCTTCGAGCTTCGCGAAGGATTCGAGGCCCAGCGTCTTCGCGAACTCGTCGTCGGCCTTCGCGTCGACAGGCTTCGCGACGTCCTTGACGGTCACGTCGAAGACCGCGTCCTTGCCCGCGAGATGCGCCGCCTGATAGTCCTGCGGGAACGTCACCTTGACGTCGCGCTGATCGCCCTTCTTCGCGCCGATCAGACCGTCCTCGAAGCCCGGGATGAACCGGCCGGAGCCGAGCACGAGGAACGCATCCTCGGCAGCGCCGCCTTCGAAGGGCTCGCCATCGATGCTGCCCTTGAAGTCGATGGTGAGGCGGTCGCCGGCCTCGGCGGCGCCATCCTTCGTCTCATAGGCCACGTTCGCCTTGAGAAGACGGTCGATGGCGCCCTTGACGTCCTCTTCCTTGGGATCGGCGACATCCTTCGTCAGCGTGATCGCCTTGAGATCGGTGAGTTCGATCTTCGGCAGCACCTCGAAAGACATCGTATATTCGAGATCGGCCGCGCCATCGATCATGCGCTGGACCGCCTCGGCGTCTTCCGGGAGCTTGATGTCGGGCTGGAAGGCGGGGCGTTCGTTCCGCTCCTGAAGCGCCTTCGAGCTCGATTCGCCGACGGTTTCTTCCAGCACTTCGGCCATGACCGACTTGCCGTACATCTGGCGCACATGGGCAAGCGGCACCTTGCCGGGCCGGAAGCCGTTGAGCTTCACTTTGGATTTCAGGTCTTCGAGCTTCGATTCAGCCTTCACCTTCAGATCGGCGGCGGGCACGACGACCTTCAATTGGCGTTTCAGCCCGTCTGAAACAGTTTCTGTAACTTGCATTGTCCGGAATCTCGTTGGCCGTTGATCGGCGAAGTTATCGAAGCAACGGGAATCGTTGCCGCGGGCGCATTCGCCCCGCATCTGATCGTGTGAAATTGCATATCGCAGCCCAATCCACAAGGGCTGCATCAAGCACCCGTGGAAAAAACCACAATGTTCGGTCACACTTGGACGGGCACGGGAGCGCCGCTGCGCGGACCCGTATCGACCTGAAGGTGTTATGCGGCCGCGATTTTCGTGCTGAACCTCAGAAGCCGGGAGCATCCTTGTCGGGATCGAACGCCGTAACGGCGCAAACGTTTTTCCACGGCGCGCTCGCAAGACGCCTCGACCGGGCGAGCCGCGCGCTCCTCGAACCCGAAGACGGGCGCGCGATGGTTTTCAGCCGCGCGGCCGGTGAGCCGGCCCTCGGCCAGCCGACGCAGGTTTCATGGCGCGTATTCAAGAACCCGCTCACCGTCTTCATAGGCGGGGTGGCGGCCGTTATCCTCGAACTCGCGGAACCGCGCGTGCGTACCGGCGTGTGGGAGCGCACCTCCTTTCGCACGCAGCCGCTGCGACGGCTGCGCCGGACCGGGCTCGCGGCGATGATGACGGTCTACGGTCCGGCTAACGCCGCGCAAGCGATGATCGCGGGCGTCCGACGCATGCATGCCCGCGTGAAAGGCACGACGCCGGGCGGCGAGCCCTACTGCGCCGACGATCCCGAACTTCTCAATTGGGTGCAGGCGACAGCCGCCTACGGCTTCCTGCAAGCCTACCACACGTATTCCAGGCCGATCCCGCAGGCCGACCGGGACCGCTACTACCGCGAGGGGGAGACCGCCGCCCGCCTCTATGGCGCGACCCTGCCGCCCCGGTCCGAGGCAGAGCTTGACGCGGCGTTCGCAGCCATGCTGCCCCGCCTCGAACCATCGCCGATCATTTTCGAGTTTCTCGACATCATGCGCACAACACGCATCGTGCCGCCCGTGTCGCGGGCACTCACGCCCGCCGCCTATCTCGCCCAGCCGCTGTTCGTGCGCGCCGCGGTGAGCCTGACGCCGCCACGGATCCGCGAACGTCTCGGGCTTGGGCCATCTTACGGACTGCGCCCCTTTGAACGCGCGATCCTTCGTCAGGCAGCCGCGCTTGCCGACCGGATCGTGCTTCATTCGAGCCCTGCCGTACAGTCATGCCAGCGTCTCGGGTTGCCGGCCGACTTCCTTTACGCATCGCGCTGACGTCAGGCGGCCGCGAGAAAGGCGGGCAACGCCACATCCGGCAATGGCTTCGCCATCACCTCGCGAATGCTCGCATCCGGCACGCCCAGCACGGAAAGCGCCGTGCTGATGATCCTGTCGGCGTAATCGTCGTCCACCTCGCCCGAAACGAGCTTCAGTGTCGCCAGCAGCAGGAGACCCGCGACGGTTTCGCGCGCCATGTCAACGTCCTGATGCCTGAAGACGCCCTCTTCGATGCCCGCCGCGACGGCTCGCCGGATAAGATCGCCGATACCGAAGCGGAAGTCATTCCCCGAGAGAACCGCGCGGATCATGAACCAACCCCACATGCGATCGGTTTTCGCGACGCGCAGCCAGACACGCACATCGTTGGCGAACGCTTCGACGCGGTCGCTTGTGAGGCCGTCGAGGTTTTCATACATACCCTTCGTATGCAGGCGAAACGCCTCGATTGCCGCGCTGACGATGGCTTCCTTGGAGGGGAAATGATTGTAGAAGGAGCCGTAGCCGACGTCCGCCCGCGCGGTAATGTCCTGAATGACAAGCCCTTCGAGGCCGCGCTCGGCGACGATTTCATATGTCGCCCTCAGAAGCTTGCGGCGCGTGTCCTCCCGGCGCCGGTCGGAGCGGCTCTTCAGAAGGCGATGCGCCGAGGCACTTTCTTCAAGGACGGGCAGTGCAGACTTGACCAATATCAAAGCTCCTTTAACTAAAGTTTATGGGACACGACTCTGAGACTTTTTTATGAACCGCGTGCATGGGCTTGGCGCCCACACCGCCGCGTGACATGATTCGCGCCCCGAAGCTCGCGCAGCCAACGCCGATCCGGAGATGAGACGTGCTTAAAATCGTCGGTGTTACGGGAAGCGTGTCCTCGCCCTCGCGGACGCGCTCTGTCGTCGAGGCGACGCTCGCCCGCGTCGGGGATGCGCCCGATGTCGAACAAACGCTCCTCGATATCGCGGAACTTCTGCCCTGGCTCGCCATCCGCTGTCGCGACGAGGCGGCGCCGCCTGTGATTCGCGCGCTCGACGCCATCGAGAAGGCGGACCTCCTCATCGTCGGCACCCCCGTCTACAAGGGATCGTATACGGGGATGCTGAAGCACCTGATCGATCTTCTCGCCTACCCTGCCCTGCTCAAGACGCCGGTGGGCCTCATCGCGGTTGGCGGCAGCGACCGCCACGCGCTTGTCATCGAGCATGAGCTTCGCCCGCTGTTCGGATTCTTCGGCGCAAAGACGCTGCCCACCGGCATCTTTTTGTCCGACAAGACCATCGAAGGCGGCCGGATCATCGACGAAGCGGCAAACGCGCGCCTCGACCATCTCGTCAGCGAAGCGGTGCATGAACTCGATCTCGTCCGCCTCAGGAAAGCCAAGGCATCGACAAGTTAACGGGCCGTCCTGAAATCGCCCCGATAATGGTGGATGGCATGCATCCAATCTATCGAGGACCGTCATGATCATAAACGGCAGGCTGAGGTGGAAACTCCTCATCGGGCTTATCGCCGCGATCGCCTTCGACACGACGCTTCAGGTCGTCTGGAAGACCGCCGTTCTGGACGCGCCGGAAGTCAACCTCTCGGTATCATCGACAGTGTCGGGAATTTTCGGAAATCCGCTGTTTCTCGGCGTCGTCGCCATCATGACGCTGCAATTCTTCAATTGGCTCATGGTGCTGGGTGAAGCCGATCTCTCCTATGCGAAGCCAATTGCGTCGCTTAGTTTCGCTTCCGTGCCGGTCACGTCCGTGCTGCTTCTGCACGAAACCTTCGATGCGGTTGAAGTGGCGGGTGTGATCTTCGTGATCGCGGGCGTCTTCTTCATCAGCCAGACAAAACCGCTCACAAGCGAACCCAACCTTTCATCCCGGCCCGAAGCATCATGAACGGCACCACCCTCGGAATCCTGCTCGTCGTCCTCTGCGCTCTTCTCGAAGGCATCGGGCAGGTGTTCCTCAAGAAATCCACCATGACGAAAATGCGCTGGTTCATGTGGATTTCCGCCGGCGTGATCGCGCTCGCCGCCGAGGCGCTGATCTACACCGAAGCGCTGAAGCTCCTCGATGTAAGCGTGGCCTTCACGATCTGCAGCCTGAACCTCATCGCCATCACCATCCTCTCGCGCTTCATCCTGCGCGAGGAAGTGACAAGGACGCGCTGGATCGGCGTCGGCCTGATTTTCGTCGGCGCGGCGCTGGTCATGACGCGCGCCTGACAGCCGGGTTCCGCCACCTCGGAAACCGTCGCTTCACGAGACAGGCCGTCCCGAATTCGGGCATCGTCCGTTCCCTGACTCCAACCAAAAATCGCCGGAGCGGGATCCGATCAGGTTAATCCAGGCCATCGATGGCCCGTTCACATCTGCCGCGGCGGACACGGAAAGATGTCGGTTGATTGCGCTCGGACCGCAAAACGGGAGTCGCATGCACGATACGCAATCACCGGGCCTTATGTATGCAATGCGCACTTTCAAAAAGCTATATTGCATACACTTGCCGCGATCACGCTAACTTCAGAGCGTGCAACACTTTTTAAGGAGGTGGTTGTTTCGCCATGTCATGCGTGTTTGCTAGCCTGGAAAACAGGGCAGCAGGACGTGTCACCATGTCAGGAACAAACCATCTATTTTCCGAGCTGAGCGCGAATTGGGCCGATCTGGACAAGGTCGCGCTGGAGACGGGTGAAGGCCGACAGTTCCGTTACCGCGACATCCTCGCGCTGACCGCGCGGTTCGCGAACGCTCTCGTCGCGGCCGGTGTCAAGCCGGGCGACCGCGTGGCGGTGCAGGTGGAAAAGTCGCCGGAAGCGCTGTTCCTCTATCTCGCCTGCGTCCGCGCCGGTGCCGCCTATCTGCCGCTGAACACGGCCTACACCGATGCCGAGCTTGAGTATTTTCTCGGCGACGCGGAGCCGACCGTCTTCATCGCGCGTCCGTCGCATGCCAACGCGCCTGCGCTTTGCACCAAAACGGGCGTCGCGGGCTGCTATACGCTCGGCACCGAGGGGGACGGCACGCTGATCGAGCTTGCCGCCGACAAGGCCGAAACCTTCGAAAATATCGCGCGCGGCCCGGACGATCTCGCCGCGATCCTTTACACGTCGGGCACCACTGGCCGCTCCAAGGGCGCGATGACGACGCACGAGAACCTCGCCTCGAACGCGCGCGCCCTCGCCGAATACTGGCGCTTCACGGACAAGGACGTGCTGCTGCACGCGCTGCCGATCTTCCACACGCACGGGCTGTTCGTCGCCTCGAACGTGATCTTCCGTTCCGGCGCGTCGATGCTGTTCCTGCCGAAGTTCGACCCGAACGAGGTGTTCCGCCTGCTGCCGCGCGCGACAACGATGATGGGCGTGCCCACTTTCTACACGCGCCTCATCGACGACGCGCGCCTCTCCCGCGAGGCGACGAAGGACATGCGGCTGTTCATCTCCGGCTCGGCGCCGCTTCTCGCCGACACGCACCGCGCCTTCGAGGAAAAGACCGGCCACCGCATCCTCGAACGCTACGGCATGACCGAGACGAACATGATCACGTCGAACCCGTATGACGGCGAGCGCGTGCCGGGTGCCGTCGGCTTCCCGCTGCCGGGTGTGGCGGTGCGCATCGCGAACCCGGAGACGGGCGAGCTTCTCGGCGCCGACGAAATCGGCATGATCGAGGTGACGGGGCCGAACGTGTTCATCGGCTACTGGCGCATGCCGGAGAAGACCGCGTCCGAGTTCCGCGACGGCTGGTTCATCACCGGCGACCTCGGCAAGATCGACGCGTCGGGCTATGTGCATATCGTCGGGCGCGGCAAGGATCTCGTGATCACCGGCGGCTACAACGTCTACCCGAAGGAAGTGGAAAGCGAGATCGATGCGCTGCCGGGCGTGTTCGAGAGCGCCGTGATTGGCGTGCCGCACCCGGATTTCGGCGAGGGCGTGGTCGCGGTCGTCGTGAAGACGAAGGACGGAAGCCTCGACGAGAAGGCGATCCACGATGCGCTGAAGGTGAGGCTCGCGAACTACAAGCTGCCGAAGCGCGTGTTCTTCGTCGACGCCCTGCCCCGCAACACCATGGCGAAGGTGCAGAAGAACGTGCTGCGCGAGACGCACAAGGATCTGTTCAAGAGCTGATGCCACCCGACTCGACGCGTCACCCGTCGAAATGAAAAATCCCGTGCGCGCCGTACTGGAAGGGGACAGGGCGCGTCACGGGATTTAGGGCGAAGGGCTTTTCCCTTCGCGTTCGCGCCATCTCCCTGCCACGGGAAAACGGCGGCGAAATATTTCGGATCGGAAGACGGGAGAAAGAAGGAAGACGGAGACAGAAGGAAGAGAGCGGGCGGGGAGCGGATACCGGTTGCGCCGGTACCCGCGATTTCAGATTACGAGCCGAGGAGCGGCGCCGGATCGACGGGCTTCGCGTTCTTGCGGATCTCGAAGTGGAGCTGCGGCTGGCTCGCGTCGCCGGTCGAACCGGCCTTGGCAACCACCTGCCCGCGCTTCACCACATCGCACTTCTTGACCATGATCTCGTCCGTATGGGCGTAAGCCGTTACGAACTCGTCGGCATGACGGATCAGGATCAGATTGCCGAAGCCCGGCAGCTCGTCGCCGACATAGGCTACGACGCCATTCTCGGCGGCCTTGACGGGCGTGCCTTTCGGCACGGAGATCGTAAGCCCCTCGTTCACGCTGCCGTCCTGCTGGGGACCGAACTGCCCGATGACCATTCCCTCCACCGGCTTGCGGAAGCTTTTGCCCATGCGCGGCAGTGGATTGGCAAGCGCGGCCTCGCAGGTCGGCTCCTGCCGCGCGGACGTCATCTTGACGTCGGTCGGCGGCGCCTTCAGCGGGTTGGTCGCGTCGGCCACCTGCGGATGAGCGGGCTCCGGCGCGGCTTGTGCATCGGCGGTCTGCCGCTGCTGCGGCTCCGCAATCGGTGCTTCCGGCTTCACGCCGTTCGACGCGATTTCCTGGCGCGGGGCTTCTCGTCCAGGGATGGCAAGCGTCTGGCCCACCTTGATGAGGCGCGCGTTCGGGATATGGTTCGCTTCGAGAATCTGCTTCTCGGTGAGCCCATACCCGCGAGCGATGGCGGCCACCGTCTCACCCTTTTTCACCACGTGGCAGCCGTCGCCCTGGCAACCGACCGGCTGAGCCTTCGGCGCCTGATCCGTCGCCATCTTCGCAGGATCTGAGCCGGGGATCAGCAAATCCATGCCCGGACGGACGTTGTTGTGCCGGTCGAGGCCGTTCGCGCGGGCGATCATGTCGACCGTGACGCCGTGGCGGATCGCCAGCGAATAGAGCGTGTCGCCGGGCTTCACGGTGATGGTCTTGCCGATGCCGCGTTCCGACGCGACCGTCGAGTTCGGCGACTTGATCTCCGTTCCATTCACGCCAGAGCCAGCGCGCGGGCCGAGCTTCGGCGTAAGCGCTTCTTCGCGGCGGCGCGGCTCATAGAAATCGCGTTCTCCGGCGGCGGGGGCCGAAGAGTACTCTCGCGGCGCGGGTGAATAGTCGCGCGGTGCCGGTTCGGCGTAGCGCGGCGCGGGCCGTTGCTCGTAGGGCGGCGCGACATCCGATCGCCGATCATTATAGACCGGCGGAGGAGGAGGCGGTGCGTCGCGCTCGTAACGCGGTTCATAGACCGTCGGAGGCGGCGGAGGCGCCGGGGGCGTGGAATCGCGAGGCCCATCATCGTAGGGCGTGTAGACGCGCGGCCCCGCATAGCTGCCATCGGGTAGCGGCGCCTGATTGTAGCGGCCATAACCGTCCGCCGTCTTCACGCCGTTCGAGGCCGAAGACTGCTGCTGCCCCGCGAGCGGAGGCAGATCGACGCGCGAAACCTGAAGATAACCGCCCTGCTGGGGAGTTGCGCTCGCAAGCTGGAAGCCGCCACCCTGCTGGTTCGGCTGATACGCGGCAGTCTGGGCATATCCGGTGGCGGCGGGCTGGCGCTGATAATTGGCCTGCGTCTGATAGGCCGCCTGAGTCTGATTGGCCTTTTGCCGGTAAGCGCTCTGGCTGTAGCTTGCCGAGCCGCTTCCCTGACGCGATGCGTCCGCGACACTCGAAGGCGCGGCTTGGGAAGGCGCGGCGGCCGTCTCGTAGCCGCTTCCGAATGACGTTGAACTGAACCGCTCGGTTCCGCCGGAGCTGCATCCGCCCAACAGGACGCAACCGATACCGATCTTTAACGCTGCGCGTACATATGAGGGCTCGCGCTTGCCCACCGCATTTACTTTACTCATCGCAGCACACCTCACTTTCCTTAGGTTATGCGTGCGAGTGCTTAATATTGATTTAAACGGATCGACGAATATCGAATGAACCTGGCGACCCGGGATCAACGCTCGCGGTACGGCGATCCGCGCCCGTGCGTATGGGTTGCTGATTGCCTCGCTGCGTCAAACCGAGCGACCTGGCCCAGCTAATGGGCAAACGCGAGGACGGCTCGCCCCCAGCCCGGCGCATAGGCGTCGAGCGCTAGCTTGACCGTCATGATCAAACAGACCGTCACGAGCATCGGCCTGACGATTGCCGCGCCCCTGCCGATAACGACTTCGGCTCCCAGACGGGCCCCGATCACCTGCCCCAGCGCCATCAGCAGCCCGACCTCCCAGACCACATTGCCGCCGACGATGAAAAAGATGAGGGAGGCAATATTGCTGGTGAAGTTCAGCACTTTCGTATGCGCGGTAGCCTTCGTCATCGTGAAGCCGAGCAACGACACGCACGCCACCACGAAAAAGGAGCCTGTTCCCGGTCCGAAAAAGCCGTCGTAGAAGCCGATGCTCGTTCCGACCAGCGCGCCGAACATTGCGTGGCTCATGCGCTGGTGCCGTTCCACATCCGAAATGTGAGGCGAGAACATGAAGTAGAGCGCACTGGCGATCAGAAGCACCGGGATCAGCGACCGAAGGAACCCCGGGTCGAGCGTTTGAACGAGGATTGCCCCGAGCGCGCCGCCGGCAAAGGTGAATGCGATCGGCACGCGGATTTCATCGAAGGAAACGTAACCCCTTCTGATGAACTTCAACGAAGCCGAGAAACTTCCGAAGGTGCCCTGCAGCTTGTTAGTAGCCAGAGCAGCCTGCACCGGGAGGCCCGCCGCCAGCAACGCCGGTATCGCCAGCAACCCGCCCCCGCCGGCAATGGCATCGACGAAGCCGGCGACAAGACCGACCGCTGTCAGAAGGACAGCGACCTCAGGCGAAAGATAGTCCATGAGCCCCTCAACGTGCTGAAGCGGGGCTCAATGCGCCGATGCCATCGCCAAGGCAAGAGAATTTTGCGTGCCACAAGCCGCGCGGCGCAGGTCAGAGGAGCGGCACGAAGCGGACGGGAATAAGGTTCTGATAATCCACCCGGGTCTCGGCGCGGGCGACGAGCGCGATCCGCTGCGAGGACGTCTTGCCGAGGGGAATCACCATGGCGCCGCAGGGGCCGAGCTGGCCCACGAGGTCGGGCGGTGCCGCGCTGACCCCCGCCGTGACGAGAATCCGGTCGAAAAGCCGGTGCTCCGGCCAGCCCTTCGACCCATCGCCGCAGAGCGCGGTGATGTTGTCGAGGCCAAGCGCCTTGAAACGACCGACCGCCAGCCGGTGAAGCTCCTCGTGAATTTCTATCGTATAGACATGGCGCGCCAGCCGGGAGAGGATCGCGGTCTGATACCCTGAACCGGTGCCGATTTCGAGCACATCGTGCTTGCGCTGCACGTTCAGCCGCTCGGTCATGTAGGCGACAATATAGGGCTGTGAAATCGTCTGGCCGCATTCGATCGGAAGCGCTTCGTCGGCATAGGCAAGCGGCTTCAGATTTGCGGCCTCTATGAAGAAATCGCGGGGGGTGTCCCTCATGGCAGCGAGCACGCGCGGATCGGCGATGGCGTTCCGCTGCAGAAGGTAGATCAGACTTTCCAGCCGCTCGTCCATCATAAGGTTTCCCCTCCGGACGCGACTGCCAACCCCTATTTTTCGATAACGGTTGCCAGCTTCCGACAGGTTTCTCTGTGCGTCAGGTTGAGGCAAAGCGGCGTGACGGATATTGCGCCCGACTTGACCGCGTGAAGGTCGGTCCCCTCCCCCGTGATCATGGACATCGGCTTGAACCCCAGCCAGTAATAGGGGTTGTTGCGCGTATCCATGCGGTCTTCGATGCGGAGATAGTCAGGGTCACGACGCCCTTGCTCGGTGATCTTAATTCTTTGGACACGTTCCGGTTCCCTGTCCGGAAAATTTACATTTAAAAAAACATCTTTCGGCCATCCGGCCTCCAGCAGCGTCCGAACGAGGTCGGCTCCAAACTGCATCGGCGTCTGCCAGTGGATCCTGTCGAGGTCTTCCCAGTCGACGGCGAGGCTCATGGCGATAGACGGAATGCCGAGAAGCGTCCCCTCGATGGCGCCCGCGATCGTGCCGGAATAGGTCACGTCGTCGGCAACATTCGAGCCGCGGTTGACGCCCGACAGAACGAGGTCCGGTGCCTTGTCGGCCAGCACATGGCGCACGCCCATGATCACGCAGTCCGTCGGCGTGCCCTTCACGGCGAAGATCCGGTCCGAGAGTTTGCGCAGGCGAAGCGGCTCGTGCAGCGTGAGCGAGTGCGCGGCGCCGCTCTGGTCGGTCTCGGGCGCGACCACCCAGACATCGTCGGAAAGATCGTTGGCGATCTTTTGAAGAACATCGAGCCCGGGCGCTTCGATGCCGTCGTCGTTCGTGATGAGGATCCGCATGGCGGCTTTTTACGCCAAGCCCGCGCCCGCGTCACCTTCAAAGCGGCGCATCAGGTCTTTCGCCCTTCCTCGCTCGTCTGCCGCGCCTTGACGCAAGCTCGCCTTCAGATTGCTTTCATCGTGCGCTTCAAGATTGTTGGCGCCGACAGTGGCGCGACTGCTCTCGCCCAGGGGCGACCATGCGTACCGCATCCCCGTTTCTTGCCGCGCTCGCCGCGCTGTTTCTCGCAGCGACCGTCCATCCCGCCGCAGCCCAGTTTCGCGCAACCGCGCGCCTCGATACCGGCATCGTCGAGGGCGAAAGCGACTTCACGGGGCTCAGCATCTTCCGTGGCATCCCCTATGCCGCGCCTCCGGTCGGGGCGCTTCGCTGGCGCGCCCCGCAACCGCCTCGGCCATGGGACGGCGTACGCAGCGCTACGTCCTTCGGCGCCGCCTGTTCTCAGAAGGAAAGCAGGCAGGTCAAGTCCGGCGAGATGAACGAGGACTGCCTCACGCTCAACGTCTGGTCCCCAGCACAAGCCGCGAGCGAACGCCTTCCGGTGATGGTCTGGGTCCATGGCGGAGCATTCACGACGGGATCGTCGCGCATGCCGATCTACGACGGCGCCGCGCTCGCAAATCGCGGCGTCGTGGTTGTGACATTGAATTACCGGCTCGGCGTGCTCGGCTTTTTCGGCCATCCCGATCTGACGCGTGAGGCCGCCGCCGTTGGAGAACCCACCGCGAATTTCGGCCTTCTCGACCAGAAGGCCGCGCTCGACTGGGTGCGGCGCAATATCGCGGCGTTCGGCGGCGATCCGAACAACGTGACGCTGTTCGGCGAGTCGGCGGGAGGCATCAGCGTTCTCGCGCTCATGACCGCGCCGTCGGCGCGCGGCCTCTTTCAGAAAGCGATCGTGCAGTCGGGCGGCGGCCGCTGGATCGCGCCGACGCTGTCGGCCTCCACCTCCACCTACCTCTCGGCGCACGAGATCGGCGAAACATCCGCGCGCGCCTTCAGACTGCCCCCGGACCTCGCCCTGGCGGGTCTTCGCGCGATCAACTGGCGCGATCTGGTCGAAACGCTCGGGCGCAATCCGAAGCTTTCCGACAGTTCGCCCTTCATCGATGGAGCTTTCTTCACGACGCAGATCGCGAAGGCGTTCGAGGCGGGAGAACAGGCGCAGGTGCCGCTTGTCGTCGGATCGAACAGCTATGAAGGCGTGCTGCTGCGCGCGGCCCTGAAGGTGAAGACCGACGATGTCTTCCGCGCAGTGTCCGACCGCATCGACGAGATGTCGGCGCTCTATCGCCCGCAACTCATCATGACGCCCGACACGCTCGCCGATCACATCTGGGGCGACGCCAATTTCGTGGAGCCCGCGCGCATGATCGCCCGCGCGGCGAGCCGCAGCGGCTTGCCCGTCTACCATTACAATTTCGATTTCCAGCCGCCGTTGTTGCGCGTTCTCGGCGGCACGCCGCATGGCCTTGAAGTCGTATATGTCTTCGGCACGCTGAAAAAAATCCTGCCGATCGTCGGCAATTTCGTACACCCGCACAATCACGAGGTGAGCGAAGCGATGATGTCATACTGGACGAATTTCGCGCGCACCGGCAACCCGAACGCGGGGCGGGAGGGACGTTGGCCCGCCTTCCGCGAGGACAGCGAACAGACGCTCGTCTTCGGCAACGACCGCTCCTATGTCGAACGCGACCATCTGAAGGAGCGGCTCGACCTGTTCCATGGCGTGGTGTGGGACAAACGCCCCGACGCCACGGCGCAGGCCGCGCGCTGATCGCGCGGGCGAAGTCTGCTCACCCCGCGTGGAAGAACAGCACGTCCGGCTGGTAGGTTTCGACCACGAGCGAAATCGGCGACGGACCGTTGGAGAGGATCGCGCGGTGGCGGAGGATCGGCGCCCGCGCGTCCGCCTCGGGCGTCCAAAGCACGTCCGACGACAGCGTGTCGCGCTGGAAATCGAGATCCTCGACCACGCGCCCGAACGGCGTCTCGGTCTCTTCGAGAAGACGGTTCATTTCGATGGGAAGCCGCGCGGGAATGTACCAGTTTTCCGCTTCGGACAGGAACTTGTCGCCGAAGAAGATGCGCACGAGGCGATAGCGCAGCGCATCGCCGGGCGAAACGGCAAGACGCGCGCATTCCTCGGCGGTCAGTTCGCGCCGCACGCCGTCGCGATGCACTTCGGCTGACAGAGCGGCACCTGGAAGCTTGCCCGACGCGCGGCACCAGCGGTCGAGCGTATCTGTCGCACTCGGATGGGAAAGAAGGTCTGCGTTAAGCCTTTCGATCAGGGCGGCGGTCGCGCCCGGTCGCGAAAAGCGATTCTGAAAATTCAACGTCTGTGCTCCATTGAGGAATGTCGAGGCCCGGTGGCAGCGATGGGCGGTTCGTCAAGCCTCGCCGCTCACCATAAAGGCGGTAAAGCCCATCCGTTCAAGGCCGAAGCATCCGAAGGGTGAGAAGGCGCGTCGCTTCGGCGCGCCTGAAAGAGGCCTGCGCGATTTTCGAGATAAAGCGCAGCCGTCTTCCGCTCGCCCTGCGCTTCGAAACGCCGCAGCGCTTGCCGAATGCCGAAGCAGCGCCTTTCTATTTTTCATGGGCTTAGTCGAAATATCATGCGCGCAGGACGGCTTTGAGAGCATCCCCGTCTCGAAACTGACAGTTCGCTGACATCGCCGATCAGCAACGCCTCACATTTGGGGGCGCAATCTCCCTCCGCAGCAGCGACAGGAGGATTGCATGAGACCTGCAAAAACGGCACTGGCGGCGGCACTCGGCCTCGCGCTCGCGACCGGCGCAGCCGCGCAAGGTGGGATGGGCGGCGGAAGAGGCATGTGGCAAGGAGTCGTCACGAAGCTCTGCCCGGCCGAGATCGCCAGGCACTGCGCAACTGTTCCAGCGGCGGCCCAGCGCGATTGCCTCGCGGGCAAGATCAAGGAATTGCCGGAGCCATGCCTGACGGCGGTCGAATCGACGGGCGCGGACCGCGGCCCCGGCTCCGGCCCTGTGGCAAGCCTCTGCATGACCGAGATCGCGAAGTTTTGTCCCGAGGTCGAGCATGTGCAGGGACAGGTGCGCCGTTGCCTGATGCAGCACAGCGCCGAGCTTGGGACGCCTTGCACGGTGGCGCTCGAAAACACCGGCCCCGCCTGGGCCCGGTGACAGCGGGAGGGGCCGCTTGTCACCGCCCGACGCCCGTGCGGCCTCTCCCGCGAGCTTTCCGGTTCGATGCGCGCCGCATGTCGGCCGCGCGAACTTTCAGCCGCGCCAAACCTTCAGCCGCGCCAAGCCTTCAGCCGCGCGGCTGCCTCGCGCATGCGCTCGAACGGTCCGGCATAGCTGAAGCGGATGAAGCGGTGCCCGTCCTCCTCGTCGAAATCGACGCCGGGGGTTGCAGCCACGCCCGTCTCATCGAGCATGCGGCGTACGAAAGCGGCGGAGTCGCCTGTGATGCCGCTGGCGTCTGCATACAGGTAGAAGGCGCCATCGGCGGGCGCGAGGCGGTCGAAACCCGCGCGCGGCAACTCCTCCAGAAGCAACGCGCGGTTCCTTGCATACACGGCCTTGTACGCTTCCAGTTCCTCGATCGCATCGAAGGCGGCAATCGCGCCGATCTGCGACGCGGCTGGCGTCGAAATGAACAGGTTCTGCGCAACGCGCTCGAAAACCCGCACGAGCCGCTCCGGCACGACCATCCAGCCGACGCGCCATCCGGTCATGGAGTAATATTTCGAGAAACTGTTGATGACGATGGCGTCGTCCGAAAAGGCGAGCGCAGTCGCAGCGGGGGCGCCGTAGGTCAGTCCGTGGTAAATCTCGTCCGAGATGAACCACGCGCCCGCCTCGCGCGCCGCTTCGACAAGCCGGGCAAGGTGGGCCGGAGCGAGTGCGGCGCCCGTCGGGTTCGAGGGGCTGGCCAGCACCACGGCGCGCGCGCCTTGCTCGCGGAACGCGGCCGCCAGCGCATCCGGGGGCGGCGCGTAACCCGTCGCCGCTCCCGCAGCGACAGGGACCGGCGTGAGGTCGAGCACCCGCGCGATCTGGCGATAGCACGGATAGCCGGGACGCGGCAGCGCAAGCCCGTCGCCCGGATTGAGAAGAGCGAGAAACGCCAGCACGAAGCCCCCCGACGACCCCGTCGTCACGACGATGCGCGACGGCGAGACCTCGACACCGTAGGCGTCGGCGTAGTGCCGGGCGATGCGTTCGCGCAGCGCGGGAAGCCCGAGCGCGTCCGTATAGCCGAGCGGGCCTTCATCGATCGCGCGCTTCACCGCCTCGCGCACGAGGCGTGGCGCGGGCGTGCCGGGCTGGCCAACCTCCATGTGGATGATGTCGCCGCCCGCCGCCTCAAGCCTGTTCGCGTCGCGCATCACGTCCATGACGACAAACGCGCCGATGGCGCTGCGAAGCGACGGCGAAAGCCCTTCGCCAACGGGCGCCCCTTTGCTCGTCTCGTTATCTTCCACCATGGCCTTTGTCCTTTCGCGAGCCAGTCCGGCCACGGATCGCACACAGCGAACCGCGCCGGTGTCATCCTTACGCCCGAATTTCACCGCCATTCTTCCTCAAAAATTTCCGTTCGATGCAGCCCCGTCGGCTCGGTAGACCCTTCGGCAAGCGGCGAGATCCGGGGTGGAAGTTTCCATGGTTTTAACACAAGCGATACCGCGCCTTATCAAACTGGCGGCTTGCGCGGCATTTTTTGCCACGGCGGCAGCCGCTCCGGGCACGGCTCAGGAGATCAGCCTGATCCGCGACGCGGAAACCGAGGCGCTCATCGCCGATTACACTGCGCCCATCTTCCGCGCTGCGGGCGTTTCCGGCAACAATATCAAGGTCCATCTCGTCAACGACAGCAGCTTCAACGCGTTCGTGGTCGACGGACGCAACATGTTCATCAACACGGGTGCGATCCTTCAGTCCGAAACTCCGAATCAGATCATCGGCGTGATCGCTCACGAGACGGGCCACATCAAAGGCGGCCATATCACCGGCCTCAGGCAGCAGATCGCGAAGATGCAGACGGCGGCTCTCATGCTGCAGGTGCTGAGCATCGGCACCATGGTCGGGGGCGCGGCGAGCGGCAGCAGCGAGACCATGCAGGGCGGCTCGGCCATGATGATGGGCGGCTCGCAGGTACTGATGCGCTCGATCCTGTCCTATCGGCGCGCGCAGGAATCCGCCGCAGATCAGGCGGGCGTGGAATTTCTGACGAAGTCGCAGCAATCCCCGGCGGGGATGCTCAAGACCTTCCGATATTTCGCGAACCAGTCGCTCGGCAACACCCGGATCGATCCGTACATCCAGACGCACCCGGTTCCCGCCGACCGTATCGCGCAGCTTGAGGAAATCGCGCGGAAAAGCCCGTATTTCGACCAGAAGGACTCGGCGCAGTTGCAGCTTCGGCACGATCTCGTGCGCGCAAAGATCGCGGCCTATTCCTTGAAAGGCAACCCGCAGGCGATCCAGCGACAGTATAATGACAACGGCCTGCCGGCCCGCTACGCGCGCGCCATCATGAAATTTCACGCCGGCGGCTATCCGGCCGCCGCCGCCGCTCTCGACGACCTTATAGCCCAGCAGCCGCAGAACCCTTGGTTTCACGAGCTGAAAGGCACATTTCTTCTCGAAAGCGGCAGGGCGAAGGAAGCGGTCGCTCCGTTCCGCAAGGCTGTGTCCCTCGCTCCGAAGTCGGGTTTCATGCGCATCGAGCTGGCGCAGGCGATCCTCGAAAGCGGCGGCGGCAGCGCCGACGAGGCGCTTCAGTTGTTGCGAGTTGGCATGGTGGAAGAGGAGCAGTCCTATCTCGGTTATCGCCTTCAGGCGCAAGCTTATGGCAAGCTGAGACGCTTCCCGGAAGCCGAACTCGCCTCGGCGCAAGCCGCGTTCCACAAAGGCGACGTGAAGGCGGCAAAGATGCTCGCCGAGCGCGCCAAGAACGGTCTTGCCGCCGGTTCGCCCGGATGGGTCAAGGCGGACGACATCGTAAACTTTAAAATGGAAAAAGTGCGTGGCTAGTCGCACCTTGCGATAGCCGCCAGAAACGGAAATCCCGGAGAGCCTTATGAAAACGATCGTCAAGAGAGCCGTCGCGCTCGCCATCCCGGCGGCTATGGCCTTGTCCCTTTCCGCCGTGGCGCCGATTGCTGCCAGCGCGCAGTCGGACACGTTCACCGAGGGACAGACGCGGTCCATCGAGAAGATCGTGAAGGACTACCTCGTGTCCCACCCGGAAATCCTCCTCGAAGTTCAGGACGCTTTCGAGAAGAAGGCCGAAGCCAAGCGCGGCGAGGCCACGCGTTCGCGCATGCCCGAATTCTACAAGAGCCTGTCGAGCCTGAAATCCGAACTCGCGCCGCTGACCATCGGCCAGGGCGATGTCACGCTCGTGGAGTTCTTCGACTACAATTGCGGCTATTGTCGCCACGCTCTGCCGGACGTCGTGAAACTCCTCGACGCCGACAAGAAGATCAAGGTCGTTTTCCTCGAATATCCGATCCTGTCGCAGGGCTCGGCCGACGCGTCCAAAGTTGCCATCGCCGCCGCGAAGCAGGGCAAATATTTCGAATTCCACAAGGCGATGTTCGCGGCTGGCCGCGCCAACAAGGAAAGCGCGCTCAAGGTCGCCGAGCAGATCGGCCTCGACCTGGACAAGGTGAAGGCCGACAGCTCTTCCGCCGAGACCGAAGCGCTCGTGGCGAAGATCGGCGAGATCGGCAAGCGCATGTTCGTGGACGGAACGCCCACCTTCATCGTCGGCGACAAGGTCAACCCCGGTGCCGCCGATTTCGACACGCTGAAACAGATCGTGGAAGAGACGCGCAAGGACGGCTGCAAGGCGTGCGCCGAAGCCGCATCCGCGCCCGGTGCAAAAGAAGAGAAAAAATCCTGACGCTTTTGCGCTCCGGTACGAAAGCTGTTAACAAGAGCGCGGTCGGGTTCGCCCGGCTTGCCGCTTGTCCGTTTCGGAAAACCGTGGACCTGTCGCCTTGAAGCCCATCTTCATCCTCAACGGCCCGAACCTCAATCTCCTCGGCGAACGCGAGCCGGAGATTTATGGCGGCGACACGCTTTCGACCATCGAGGAAGCTTTGCGTAATCGTGCCGTCAGCCTCGGTTTGACCATCGATTTTCGGCAGACAAATCACGAAGGCGTGCTGGTCGACCAAATTCAGGAAGCGCGCCATGCGGCGTCTGGCCTCATTCTGAACGCGGGCGCATACACGCATACATCGGTCGCAATTCATGATGCTTTGCGTTCGCTTTCGTTCCCGATCATCGAAGTGCACCTGAGCAACATTTACAAGCGCGAAGCCTTTCGCCATCACTCCTATGTTTCCCCGGCCGCAACCGGGGTCATCTGTGGACTTGGCGCGCAAGGGTACGGGCTCGCGCTCGACGCGGTGGCGGAATTCCTGAAGTCTTCCGCTCCAATCAACCGGAGTCCCCATGCCTGAAACGGCCCATAAATATCCTAATGAAGAGCTGATCCGAAATCTTGCCCTGCTTTTGAACGAGACGGGTCTGACGGAAATCGAGATCGAGGAGAACAACCTTCGCGTTCGCGTGGCGCGCACGCTGAGCGTGCCAACCCATCTCGTTCCCTCCGGCTATGCGCCGCCCGCCACCGCCGGCGTCGGCGCACCTGCGGGCGGGCCGGCTGCGCAGTCTTCCAACCTCGAAAATCATCCGGGCGTGGTGACATCGCCGATGGTTGGCACCGCCTACCGCTCGCCTGAGCCGGGCGCACCGACGTTCGTCGAGGTCGGATCCCAGGTTCGCGAGGGCGATACGCTCCTCATCGTCGAAGCCATGAAGACGATGAACCAGATTGCAGCCCCTCGCTCCGGCACCGTCAAGCGCATCCTGGTGGAGAACGGGCAGCCCGTCGAATATGGCGAACCGCTCATGATTATCGAATAAGGCGGCAGGCTCATGTTCGACAAGATCCTGATCGCCAATCGCGGCGAGATCGCACTTCGCATCGAGCGCGCCTGCAAGGAGCTCGGCATCAAGACAGTCGCCGTGCATTCCACGGCGGACGCCGATGCGATGCATGTGCGCCTCGCCGATGAAAGTGTATGCATCGGCCCGCCCGCGGCGAGCGAAAGCTATCTCAACATTCCGCGTCTCGTTGCCGCCTGCGAGATAACCGGCGCCGACGCTCTTCATCCGGGCTACGGCTTCCTGTCCGAGAACGCGCGTTTCGCCGAAATTCTCGAAGAACACGGCATCGCGTTCATCGGCCCCACGCCCGAGCATATCCGGCTCATGGGCGACAAGATCCGCGCGAAGGAAACCGCGAAGGCACTCGGCATCCCGGTCGTGCCGGGCTCCGGCGGCGCCGTCACGACGAACGAGGAAGCCATCGCCATTGCGCGCGAGATCGGCTTCCCGGTGCTGGTGAAGGCGGCGGCGGGCGGCGGCGGACGCGGCATGAAGGTTGCGCGCACCGAAGCCGAACTGCCGATTGCGTTGTCGACGGCGCGCGCGGAATCGAAGGCCGCCTTCGGCGACGACGCGCTTTATCTCGAACGCTATCTATCGAAGCCGCGTCACATCGAAATCCAGGTGATCGGCGACGGCAAGGGCAATGCCGTCTATCTCGGCGAACGCGACTGCTCGCTTCAGCGCCGCCACCAGAAGATCCTCGAAGAAACCCCCTCGCCCGCGCTGAACGAAGCGCAGCGCAAGGAGATCGGCGAGATCGTCGCGCGCGCGATGCGCAAGCTGAAATACCGGAACGCCGGTACGGTCGAGTTTCTCTATGAAGACGGAGAATTCTTCTTCATAGAGATGAACACGCGCCTTCAGGTGGAGCATCCGGTTACCGAAATGGTCACCGGCATCGACCTCGTGATCGAGCAGATCCAGATCGCGGCGGGCGCGGGCCTCTCCTTCACGCAGGAGGACGTGCGCTTCGACGGCCATGCCATCGAATGCCGCATCAACGCGGAGAACCCGTCCACCTTCCGCCCGTCGCCCGGCAAGATCTCCTACTTCCACCCGCCCGGAGGTCTCGGCGTGCGCGTCGATTCCGGCGTGTATGCGGGCTACACCATCCCCGCCTATTACGACAGCCTCATCGGCAAGCTGATCGTTCACGGCAAGAACCGCAATGAATGTCTCATGCGGTTGCGTCGGGCGCTCGGCGAGTTCGTGATCGACGGCATCGAGACGACGATCCCGCTGTTTTCATCGCTGATTCAGCAGTCCGATATCGTCGACGGGATGTACGACATTCATTGGCTCGAAAAATATCTCCATAAGCATTAGATTAGAGGGACGGGTTCTTACGCGACGAAAGAGGCAGGTTCGCGGACAATGGGATCGCCCTCCAATCTCAGCATTGAAATCACGCCGCAGGTTCTGCTCAAAGCTTATGCCTGCGGCATCTTTCCGATGGCCGAAAGCGCCGAGGATACGACGCTCTACTGGATCGAACCGGAACGGCGCGGCATCCTCGCCCTCGACGCACTGCACGTGCCGCGCCGGCTCGCCCGCGTCATCCGGCAGGGGAAGTTCGATGTCCGCGTGGACAGCGACTATCATGGCGTGATCGAAGGCTGCGCATCCTCGCGCGCAGGGCGCCGCACCACCTGGATCAACAAGCGCATCCGCGAGCTTTATGCCGATCTCTTCGAGATGGGTTACTGCCACACAATAGAGACATGGCGGGACGGCAAGCTTGTCGGCGGGTTGTACGGCGTGGCGCTCGGGCGGTCGTTCTTCGGCGAAAGCATGTTCTCCTACGAAACCGACGCGTCGAAGGTGGCGCTCGTCTACCTCGCCGCGAGGCTTCGCTACGGCGATTTCTGCCTGCTCGACACGCAGTTTGTCACCGAACACCTGCGGCAATTCGGCGCTCAGGAAATCAGCCGTGCGGCATTCCACCGGCGGCTGGAGCGAGCGCTTCAGGGTTTCGGGGCGTTCGACCGTCTCCCGGCCGATATGTCCGCCGAGGGCGTTTTGCAGCTCGTGAGCCAGACGTCGAAAGTCGGATGCTCGACCGCATGAAGCCCCGGGCTCTCCGCGAACGTCCAGCCCGTGAAGATGCGATGCGACGAGCCGTCCAGCACGACCTCGTCGACCTCGATGAAGGCGCTCGTCAGAGGCGTTTCGGTGGACGGCCGCGTATAGCAAGCGCGCGGGGTGATCATCAGCGCGCCGAACGTAACCGTTCGCCCCATCGGTATTTCGAGCGGCTGGACGCGGCCTGTCACCTTGTCGAGCGCAGCGAAGACCGCGACTGAATTCGCGAGCCTGTCGGCAGAAGCGGGAATGGCCTGCGCCATGACCGCAAAGCCGGCGAGGACCGTCGAAAGAGCTATCTGCCGCGCATTCATGATCATACCGGAAAGCCTGGACAGTTGAAGCGTCCCGCGCTCGCGCCGACGCCCGAAGTTCTTGTTGCCGATCGACGTGGCCGCACTGTGAGCGCCTGCCGATCTCCCGAGCAGTCAGCGCGAACACGGCCGCTGTTCACCAATAGATCAGCTCGCGTCAGATCGAAATCGATTTGACGCTGGAACACCGATCGAAACCACACACTACCGCATCCGGGGCGATGCAAGATCCGGTGCCGTGAGCGAATAGGATGGAACGCCACCGCGAAGGCTTTCTCGAAGGGTGCGATCTCCAATGCGAGCCGTCCGGCAGCGCAAGCGCAACAAAAACGATGTCTCGACGCCGAAGATCGCTGAGCGAACACAAGCGCCTTATCGCGGCAAAAGTCTGGCGGCGACGCGCAGGCGCACATAATCCGCCCACCAGCGCCCGTCTTCGTCGCAAAGGCTCGGCCGTAACAGCTCGACCGCGTGTGCGAGCGCCGCTTCGCAGACCTTGCCCGAGAACTGGTCAAAGAATGGTTTGCGGAACGTTGCGAGCCAGCCCTCGATGCCGGTGGGCAGCGGCGTGGGGCGCGGCACGAGTTCGATGCGTTCGCACATCAGACCGTTTTTGTAGAGAAGCCCTTCATAGGCGCGCGGGCTTGGAAAATACCACGGGTGCGCGAGCGCGGGATTGCCCTGATGAAGGCGCGCCGCCGAGCGAAGTGCCGTAACGATGGCAGCGACATTGCCGAAGCCGCCGAACTCGGCGACAAAGCGGCCGTTCGGCTTCAGCACACGGGCGACGCCCTGAACGACATCCTCGGCGCGCGTCATCCAGTGCAGCGCCGCATTCGAGAACACAGCGTCGAATTCACGCGGAAGGTCGATCGCCTCGCCGCTCATGGCACGCACGTCGAGACCGCTTGCCGTCGCCGCCGCAAGAAGCGCCGCGCTCGTATCGATGCCGAGAACCGATGCACCGCGCTCCGCGATCTTTGCGGTCAGGGCGCCGTCGCCGCAGCCGATGTCGAGCACACGCTCGCCAGGTCTAGGATCGAGCCACGACAAAATTTCCGCTCCGAGGTCGGAGACGAAGCGCGCGTTTTCCTCGTAGCCCGCCGCGCTCCAGCTCTGCCCGCCGGAGGCCGCGCGCGCATGATTCGGGGTCTTACTCGGCATTCCAGGGCTGATAATCGCCATCGCCTTTCGGACGGCGCATCTCGCCGACGAGGCTGCCTTGCGGACGATAGGCCAACGGCGTGCCGGTCAGGTTCGGCTGATGCGGCTTCTGCCACGGGCGCGAATGATAGGTATCCTCGGTCGGCGGCGTATCGACGATGTAATGCAGCCAGCCGAACCAATCGGGCGGAACCTTGCTCGGCTCCGCATAACCCTTGTAGATGACCCAGCGGCGCGGCCTGCCAGCCGTGCCGGTCCCGCTCGCGTCCTGATAGTAGCGATTGCCCTCGTCGTCTTCGCCGACGAAGATGCCGCGCGCGTTCGTGTAGAGCTTCGTCGACAGCGTAGCGCCGTTCCACCAGGTAAAAATGTCGCTGAACCAGCCCATGCATGCCCTCGGTCTTTGACCTGCTTTTACGCGAATCCCAGGCGGGCGTCCACACATTCGCGGCCATGAAGGCGCACCCTTGCGCATCGCTCAGCCCGCGCGCGGCTTGCCGGCAAGCCAGGGCATGACCCCCGAGAAATCCTTGTCGGCGCCGCCTTCCGCGACGAACGCCTCGTAAAGTTCGGCAGCGTGGCGTCCGAGCGGCGTCTCGGCGCCCACGCTTGCCGCCGCGCGTTGGCTGAGTTTCAAGTCTTTCAGCATGAGAGGCGCCGAAAATCCGGGCTTGTAATCGTTGTCGGCTGGCGAATTCGGCCCGATGCCCGGCACTGGACAATAGGTGTCGATCGACCAGCAACGCCCCGAAGACGTGGACACCACGTCGAACATGGCTTTTCGGTCGAGGCCGAGCTTGTCGGCCAGCGAGAACGCCTCGCACACGGCGATCATGGAAACGGCCAGCACCATGTTGTTGCAGATTTTCGCCGCCTGCCCCGCGCCCCGGTCGCCGCAGTGAACGAGCGTCCTGCCCATGCGCGACAGGATCGGCCGCGCCGCTTCGAACGCCGCCTCGCTGCCGCCCACCATAAACGTAAGCGTGCCTGCGGCGGCGCCCGCCACACCCCCCGAAACCGGCGCGTCGAGCGATTTCAGTCCGGCATTCTCGGCCGCCTCGTGCGCCGCGCGGGCATTCTCCATGTCCACCGTCGAGCAGTCGATCAGAAGCGCGCCGGGCCGCGCCGCCGCGATGACCTCATCGTAGACGGACGCGAGAATCGCGCCGTTCGGCAGCATTGTCACAACCGCGTCGGCATCCGCTGCCGCATCGGCGCAACTGGCCGCCATCGCGATCCCGGCGGCTTTTGCCCGCTCCGACGCCCAGGGCGTCGTGTCGAAGCCCTTCACGTCGAACCCCGCCCTCGCGAGATTGACCGCCATGGGCAGCCCCATATTGCCGAGCCCGATGAATGCGATCCGTTGCATGGCCGTTTCCTCGTTCTTTTGATTTTTGGGCGGGCGGCAGTCACGACATGGTCGGAATGACGAAGCTCGCGCCTTCCTTGACACCCGATGGCCAGCGCGATGTGACGGTCTTAGTCTTCGTATAGAAGCGGAACCCGTCCGCGCCGAACTGGTTCAGATCGCCGAAGCCCGAGCGCTTCCAGCCGCCGAATGTGTAGTAGGCGAGCGGCACCGGAATCGGCACGTTGATGCCGACCATGCCGACATTCACGCGGGCCGCGAAGTCGCGCGCCGTATCGCCGTCGCGGGTGAAGATGGAGACGCCGTTACCGTAAGGATTGTCCATCGTCACGCGCAGCGCGTCGTCGTAGGTCCGAGCGCGCACGACCGAAAGCACGGGGCCGAAAATCTCTTCCTTGTAAATTGCCATATCCGCCGTCACGCGGTCGAAGAGGCAGGGGCCGACAAAGAAGCCGTCCTCATAGCCTTGCAGCGAGAAGCTCCGCCCATCGACCGTGAGCGTAGCGCCCTCCTCCACGCCTTTGCCGATCAGCCCGAGCACGCGGCGTTTCGCTTCCGCCGTGACGAGCGGGCCGAAGTCGGCGTCTTCGCTCGTATAAGGCCCGACCTTCAGTCCCTCGACCCGGGGAATGAGCCGTTCCATCAGCCGGTCCGCCGTGCCCTCGCCGAAAGGCACCGCCACCGAGATCGCCATGCAGCGTTCGCCCGCCGCGCCGTAGCCAGCGCCGACGAGCGCATCGGCCGCCTGATCGAGATCCGCGTCCGGCGCGATCAGCATGTGGTTCTTCGCGCCGCCAAAACATTGCACGCGCTTTCCCGCCGCGCAGCCGCGCGTGTAGATATATTCGGCAATGGGTGTGGAGCCGACGAAGCCCACGGCCTGAATGTCGGGATCGTCGAGGATCGCGTCCACCGCTTCCTTGTCGCCGTTGACGACGTTCAGCACGCCATCGGGCAGCCCCGCCTCCTGCATCAACTCGGCGAGCATCAGCGGCACGGACGGCGCGCGCTCGGACGGCTTCAGGATGAAGGCGTTGCCCGCCGCGATGGCCGGTCCGAATTTCCACATCGGGATCATGGCCGGGAAGTTGAACGGCGTGATGCCCGCGACGACGCCGAGCGGCTGGCGCATGGACCAGATGTCGATACCGGGCCCCGCGCCCTCGGAGAACTCGCCCTTCATGAAGTGGGGCGCACCGATACAAAATTCGATCACCTCAAGGCCACGGATCACATCGCCTCGCGCGTCGGGCAACGTCTTGCCATGTTCGCGCGAGATCGCCTCGGCAAGCTTGTCCATGTCGCGATGTAGAAGCTGCACCAAAGCCATCATGACGCGGCCGCGCTTCTGCGGATTGGTCGCGGCCCAGGCAGGCTGCGCGGCCTTCGCGTTCTCCACAGCCGCGCGGATTTCCGCCCCGCTCGCGAGCGCCACCGTCTTCTCTGGCCGCCCCGTCGCCGGATTGAACACCTCCGCGAAACGGCCGGACGTTCCGGCGACGCGGCTTCCCCCGATGAAATGCCCCAGTTCCTTGTGGCCCAAAGTCATGTCGCCTCCATTTTCGGGCTGGCGTTGCTCCCGCAACCATGATGGCGCTGCGCGGATTGCGTCAGCAAGCCCAAACGCAGAGCATTCGACCAAAGCGGGGAGCGCCGGGAGGAACGTTTCCCCCGTCGTGGCGGTGTGAAAGAAGCGAGATCCACCGTGGCGGCTGTGTCGCCAAGCGCGGCCACCAGCCTACTGCGCGAGGCTTGCCGCCTCCTCGGGCGGGGGAAATGCCGTCCCGGCCGCAGCCGCGAGCCGTCCGACATCGGCGATCGTATAGTTGGAGCGGCCTTTCCTGCTGATGAGCCCCTCCCGCATGAGGCTGTTCAGCGCGGCGGAGGTGGTCTGGCGCGACGAGCCGACAAGGTTGGCAATTTCCTCGACGGTCAACTCTATGAAAAGCCGGATTTCGGTTCCGTCGTCTCCCGTAGCGGGGCCATTTCCCCGCGCAGCCCTCGCGCGGTCGAGGAAGAAGCGAGCGAGCCGCTGCTTTATGTCCCGGAACATCAGATCCTCGATCGTCCGCATGCAGCCCATCATCGCCCGGCCGAGGATGCCAATGAGGCCGAACGCCAGGGACGGATTTTCCTCCAGCTTCTTCGCGAAGGTCGCGATGTCGGCGTAGCGGATGTCGGTCTTTTCGACGGCCTCGATCAGGCAGCCGGAATGCGTGCAGAACATGTCGCCGGGGACGAGGTAGAACAGCGTCATCTCGCGGTCCTCGCCGATCAGATAGACGCGCAGCTTGCCGTGCATCACCACCAGGACGCCGTCGCGATCCAGAAGGCCCGCGCTGATGAGCGCTCCCTTCTCGTGGCCTTGCGCAATGAAACCGTCGAAGAAGGAGGCTCCCGACGGCTTCGCGAGGATGTCGTCGATACTGAAACGCGGCGGCATGGGCTTCTACCTCGGCAGGCACTCTCTTCGCGGAGCGAAGACGGACGTCGCTTCGAGTCTTCACGCGTGCCGCGGCCTGTCAATCGCTCATCTTTTCGGGGGCCGTCTCGCCGCTCTTTGCCCGTGCCCGGCGGTGAACTGTCCGATCCATCAGCGCGACAGTTTGATGCCAGCCTTCTCGCGGTCAAACACGTTTGAAAGCGTTGCCAACGCTCGTTCTCTAAGTTTGTATTTCTGGATTTTTTCGGTTGGAGTGAGCGGGAACTCATCGACAAAATCGACATAACGCGGAACCATATAGTAAGGCATCCGGCCGTCGCAGAAGCGGATGATCCCCTCGGCTGTGAGCGCCGCCCCCTCCCGCGCTTTCACGTAGATCATGACCTCATCCTCGGAAAGCTCCGAAGGAACGGCAATGGCCGCCACATCGTCGATATCCGGGTGCTGCCTGACGAGGACCTCCAATTCCTGCGTGGAAATGTTTTCGCCGCGCCGCCGGATGCTGTCCTTGATGCGGTCGACATACCAGAACCAGCCGTCCTCGTCTTTCCATGCGCGGTCGCCCGTGTGGAACCAGAAATTCCGGTTGTTGGAGACGGTTGCCTCCGCCATCTGGTCGTAGCCGAGCATCACGCGCCACGGATCGGCGGGTCGGAAAACAAGTTCGCCGATTTCGCCCGCTGGAAGCTCGACGTCGTTCTCATCGACGATCCTGACTTCGGCGTCGCCGCGCGGCCTGCCCATGGATGCCATCTTGTCGAAAGGATCGCCGGGCAGATACATCACGATTGGGAAGTTTTCGCTCATCGAGAACCACGTCACGTTCTTGAGCGCGAAGCGGGATTCGAATTTCTGGATGAAATCTGCGGGCGTCGGTACGGTGAAGCAAAGGCGAACGGGGTTGTCCGCATCGTCAGGGCGTTCCGGCTGGTTCCAGATGATGGTGATCATCGCCCCGAGCGCGGCAAACTGTGTTGCCCCCGCGGCCCGGATTTCGTCCCAGAAGCGGCTCGCGGAAAACCGGCGCGACAGCGCAACCTCGGCGTCGGTCCATATCGCCGTGTAGGAGGTGTTCCAGATCGCGTTGACATGAAAGAGCGGCAGACAGGTGTACAGGATATCGTCACGGGAAAGCGACGTGTGCCGCGCGAAAATCTCGGCCGTACCCCAGCCTTGCGCCTGGGCGGCAAGAACGCCTTTCGAGGGCCCCGTCGTCCCGGAGGTAAAGAGCACAAAATGCGGGTCCGAAAACTTCACATCAACGTCCGGCGTGGCGTCGCTTCCCTTTTCGACGCCCTCGAATCCCTGCGCCGTCACGCCACGAAAACTTCGCACCGCGGCGCCCTTCCCCCGCACGATGACGAGGCGTACATCCGTAAGGTCTTCTTCATACGCCCACAGCCTGTCCGAGAGTTCCGCTTCCACCACGACCGCCACGCAGCGAGCTTTCTGAACAAAGTACCGCAGCAGATCTCCGCGTGCTGCCGAGTTGATCGGCACCGCAACCGCGCCGATCTTGCCGAGCGCGAGTTCTATGAGCAAAAGGTCTGGCGTGTTGTCGAGCAGAAGGCCGACACGCTCGCCCTTGCGGATACCGAGGTCCGCAAATCCGTTGGCGAGGCGGTTGGTCCGCACATGCAACTCCTCATAGGAGACGCGGCTGTGTTCAAAGGTGAGAAAAGTCTTGCCGCCGTTCTTGCGCGCCTTGTCCGCAAGAATGTGTCCGACCGTCCTGTCGGTCAGCGCATATTGCTCGAATGCCATTTTCAACTCTTCGATGAATGGTAAGCTTCAATCCCGGCCCTGAAACCGTCGCGATTGCGCGCGCCGGTATCGCGGGGGGACAGGGCGAAAATCGTCTCTTCGATGATGTCGAGCGAGACGGGAAGCCGGCCGGAGGCGAAAGCGGCGCCGAGGAGGACCGCGTTGGCTCCCGCGCGACTTTTCACGACATCGAAGGCAAGCCGTGTCGCCGGGATCGCGGTTACGCGCGCTACGCCCCGCGTGGCCAGATGCTGCTGGATCTCTTCCACCGAATCCGCAGCAATGGGTGCCTTCAACAGATGGTTTGGCTCGCCGTTGACACGAACAAAAGCATCGTTCGTGATCACTTCGGTTCCGGCATTTGCGAAAAGGAGGCTCGTTCTGAAAGTCTCAAACGGTTCGAGCCCGATGATGAGATCCCCCTCGCGCGGGCGGATGCGGGGTGAAAGGAAACGGTCGCCGGTTCGGATATGAGCCGAGGTAATCGCGAAGCGATGCGTTATGGCCGGGTATTCGGTGGCTGCGAACCGAAGACCCGCGCGATCAAGCGCGGCCACAATGATTTTCGAGGCAAGAATAATGCCCTGCCCGGACTGGCCGACAATGATGATGTTGCTGGTCGTCATCAGACGGCGTCCCCGCTCGTTGCGTGCTTTTCCTTCCGCTGACGGTCGACGATGAGTGCGCAGGCTCCCGTCGTGATGACGACCGAAACGCCCTCTACCGCCATCCCCTCCTCGAACGCCTTGCGCAGTTCGGCCACGTCGTAGGCGTCGACAACGCGTAAAAAGTCCACCTGCAGGGGTTTGATGACCTCTTCGAGCGAAAGCTCTTTCGTGGGCTTTCGCGTCGCTGTCAGACCAAATGCCCCCGGATGCGGCTGGTGGCCCGTCTCCGCCGACGACTTGTTGTCGAGGATCAGCAGCAAAACATTTGCACGGTTGTAGACCGCGTTGATGAGTTCCACGATCCCATTATGGAAGAAGGTGCTATCGCCCATCACTGCGGCGACCTTCCCCAATCCCGCATGGCTGATGCCGGTGGCGACCCCGAGGCCGGCGCCCATGCAGACGAAGGTATTCGTCAGGCTTACAGGTGCGTATTGCGAAACGAAGCCACAGCCGGAATCGCCGCAGGCGATCCCCTCGCCTGGGAGCGTATCGAGCACCTCGCGAAGAATGCGCGTCGGCGCGGTTTCCGGACAGCCGGCGCAGAACTGGCCACCGACCTTGAACGGCACGCTTTCGCGCACGAAATCGAGCGTCGCTTCGTGCGCCTTTCTCGAATCCGCCAGCGTGGATGGCCGGTCGAGGAGACGCGCAATCACCGGCTCGATGACCTCCGAGGTGATTTCGCCGGAGTACGGGATATCCTTCGTCTTTTTCCCGAGAATGCGTCCCGCGCCCTCCACCTCGCTTGCAAGTGCGCGCACCTGTTCCTCAATCACGGGCTCAGTCTCCTCGACAACAAGAAACTGCTCGTATTGGGCGAGCGTGCGCTTCACGAGAGCCGGAGGCACCGGGAGCGTAAAACCGAGTTTCAGAACGGCCACTTCCTCCTCCGCATCGAGCAGTGAAAGCGCCTCTGCCGTCTCGATGGACGCCAAGCCGGACGTAATCACGCAAAGCGACGCTCTATCCGGACCGGAGAGGCTGTTGAACGGACAGCCGTCAGCGGCCTTCAGCACTCCTTCTTCTGTCGGCGCATCGCGCATGAGCGCCAGATAGGCGCCGGGCGCTTCGCCGTGGAACCGCTTGTGCAGCAGAGCGGTGCCGGTTTCCGGCCAACCTAGCGCCGGATAGCCGCTCCAGCCCCGCGTAACGTTTTTCTCGAACCGAGGAGCGATGCGGCGCTTAGCGTGGTCGATCGCTCCGAATGTCACCTTCCCGCGGCTGTATCCCTGGCGCACCGTGACGCGCACGAAGACGGGCATCGCGATGTCTTCGGAAAGCCTGAAGGCGTAGGCGACCATGTCCTTCACCTCCTGCAACGTCGCAGGCTCAAGAACAGGGACTTCAGCGAAGCGGGCGAGGTTACGGAAATCCTCCTCGGCCTGCGTCGTCTCCGCGCCCGGATCGTCTCCCGCCACGATCACGAGTCCGCCGACGCCCACCATGCTGGATGATGCGAGCGGGTCGAGGATCCAAGGCACGCCCACATTCTTCATGAGACACATCGAACGCGTCTCGCTCATCGCAGCCCCGAGGGCGACTTCATAGGCGCATTTCTCGTTCGCCGACCACTCGACATGCATCTCCGGGAAAACCTGGGCGGCGGCTGAAAGCGCATCGATGACATAGCTCACGGGCGCGCCCGGATAGCAGGCCACGACGCGCACGCCGGCCTCGATCGCTCCGCGAGCAATGGCGTCGTTGCAGGTCAGCACAGCCGCTTCGCCCGGCTGATCGCGCGTGAGATCGCCGCTCACGAATTTGTTGCTTGGATCGACGAGCTGATGTGAAAAATGGGAATGCTTTTTCAGCATGTGCGCCAAGCTCTTTCCTCGGATTGGAGAAACACCGGATTAATCCTCCGTGACAGCAAAATTTTTGTTGCGCCATTAAGTCGATAAAATATATCAGGTCAATACAACTCTTACCTAGTGGGGTCCCATGTCAATCAACGAGGGATGCCGACGCCTGTGGCGCTTGGCATTCTTGTTCACCATCGCCGCAGCCTGCATCGGCGGCGACAAGGCGCGGGCGGACGACCTTCCGCTCGGCATCTGTCAGAGTACAGCGCAAGGCCCGGCGAAATTCTCTACCGCCCTCTGGAAGGGCGCGGAGATCGCGATCTCCGAGATCAACGCACAAGGCGGTGTCAATGGCCGCAAGCTGAAGCCGGTGCCTGTCGATGTCGGAAACAACGATCCGGCGCAAGCACGCCTGTCTCTCAACAAGGCCATTGACGTTGACAAGATTGTCACGCTGGTCTGCTGGGGCACCAACGTCATGGTGCAGAACGGGCCGCTGATCGACGAAGCCGATATCGCTGCCTTCACCACATCTTCCGGGACCGGCGTCGTCAAGGCGTCGAAGCTGACGCAGCAACTGGAAGCCGTCACCACGCTCTACTGCAAGGTTTCCGCCAAGCACGTCAAGGCACAGTATCCGGATGTGAAGACCTTCGCCGTGCTCTACGTCAATTACGAGTTCGGCATCGAGATGCGCGATAAATGCGCGGACGAGTTTGGCAAGCTCGGCATCACGCTCGTCGCGTCCGAAGGCCACCCGAACGCGCCACCGGATCTTCGCGCACAGGTAACGAAGCTGCTGGAAGCCAAACCCGATGCCATCTATCTGGCTCCGATCGGCGGCGGCACTGTCGCCCTCGGAATTCGCACCGCGCGGGAACTCGGCTTCGATGGGCTCCTCGTCACCTACGGCGCCGGCGACACGCCCGACATCTATAACCTCAAGGTCGCAGAAAAGAACTTCTTCTTTGTCGGCAATGAAGTGCCCGAGACTGCGCCGGATGTGGTGAAGCAAACAACGGCGACCTATGGCGGTTATACGCCGTTCGGCTACGAGTATGTCTGGCTGGCAGCGAAACTGATCAAGGAAGCTGGCGGCAGCGAAATATCGGGCAAGAAGCTTATCGCGAAGCTCAGGGAAGAAGGCGACATCCAAACCCCGGTCAATCGCTATATCTTCAAGGCCGACGGCAACACCAGCCGACCGCTCGCGATCTTCACAATCGCAAATGGTGGACGGAAGCTCGAACGCATCCTCTCCGCCTCGGAAATCGAGTAATCGCGAAAAAGAACGGCAGCCCGGAGCAAACTCATGACATCGGTGCATTCGGTGCTGCCGTTCATCGTCAACGGCATATCGCTTGGTCTCAGCATCTCTCTTGTGGCGCTTGCGATGGCACTTATCTGGCGAACGGCCGGAATCGTGGATTTCGGCCTGGGGGCGATCTATCTCTTCGCCGCCTATGCCACATTCGTTCTGACCAAAATCGTTGGCTTGCCTCTCGCCGCCGCTATCCTTGGAGCGCTGGCCGTCGGCTGCGCAACATCCGTCCTTCTCTACGTCCTCATTTATCGCGGTTTCATAAAAAACCACGCGCCTTTGTTCGTAATGGTGCTCGTCGGGATTTCGGTCTTTACGGCAGCGCAGAACCTGATTTCCGCCTTCGGCAGCCCTGAAAAGCGCTACGTCATCGATCAGATCCTGCCCGGCATCGAATTGCTGGGTACCCGGCTCAACGCCGCCCAGATCGCGAAGATGGCCGCAAGCCTCATCGCGCTTGTTGGCGTCGCTCTGTTCTGCACGAGAACGGGGCCCGGCCTTACCATCTGTGCTGTCGCAGATAACAAGACGCTGGCTCAAGGCGTCGGCATCGCACCCAATCGGACTTACATCTGGGTGTACGCAATAGCAGGACTGCTGGTGGCCTTCGCCGCGATCCCCGACACGCTCGAAACCGGGGTCGATCCCTTCGTGGCGATGAACCCCGTGTTTCTCGCGCTTGCAGCGATCATCATCGGCGGCCTCAACACTTTCAAAAGTCCGATCCTCGGGGCGGTTCTGCTCGGTCTCGCCTTCCATCTCGCGGTTTGGATCTTGCCTGCAACATGGCAGGAAGTGGTCGCTTACGGTTTCGTGCTCGCGGTTCTGCTGGCCCGTCCTCAGGGGCTGTTCGGCGGTATCAATCCCGTCAGGGAGCGCGCCTGATCATGGCCTACATAGTCGACGTTCTGACGCTCGCCCTCATTCTGGTCATCGCCGTGCACGGGTATATGCTCATCAAGGGGCTCGGCGGTCTCATGCATCTGGGACACGCGGTGTTTTACGGTCTCGGAGCCTATGCGGCGGCGATATTTTCCACAAAAGTGCTCCCGCCGAACGTCTTCCCGTTGACCGTCATTCTCGGCGCACTTGCCGCAAGCCTCGGTGCGCTGCTGATCGGTTGGCCCGCGCTCAAGGCACGCGCCCGCTATTTCATGATCGTGACGTTCGCGATGCAACTCATCTTCGTGACGCTCGTGATCAACTTCGGCTTCACCGGCGGCCCGGATGGCCTTTCCGGTATTCCACGCTTCTCGCTTGGCTCCTGGGAGCCGGGTCGGCGCTGGGTTCTCGATCTCGGCATCGCGCAGATCACTTACGCGCAGGTCAAGCTGCTGATCGTCGTTTTGTTTGCCGCCTTGTCGTTCTGGTTTTGCAGTCGCATCATTCGTTCGCCCTACGGTCGCCTCGTTCGGGCCGTGCGCGACGACGAGCGCGTCGTCGAGGCGCATGGACGCAGCGCAACCCTTGTCAAGCTGTCGGTGCTGCTGATCGGGGCGGGACTTGCGGGCGCGGCTGGAGCACTCTTCGCTCATCACTTCAACTACGTCGGACCATCGCAGTTCGAACTCGACCTCACGATGCTGATGCTGGCCATGCTGATCTTCGGCGGTCAGTTCAGCCTCACGGGCGCCACTATCGGCGTCTTCGCGATGATGGGGCTCCTTGAGGGTCTACGCTTCGCGCTCGACAACTGGCTCGGGGTGCCATTCGAAATGACGGCGCCTCTTCGCCAGGCCGCCTATGCGCTCTTTCTCATCGGCGTTCTCGTCTTGCGCCCCAACGGCTTGTTTCGCGAGCGCACAGCAGAATACGTAAAGCCATCAGGCGACAGCCAGGCTGTTTTCCCGAATGCGAGAGCGGCGGCCGATCGCGGCGCCGACCTGCCTTCCGCCGGGCCGGTTCTCACATGCTCCGGCCTGCATAAGTCGTTTGCCGGATTAAAGGCGGTGGACGAGGCCGGTTTCAGTCTGCACCCTCGTGAGATCGTCGCTATCATCGGCTCGAACGGCGCGGGCAAGACGACCGTCTTCAATATCCTGAGCGGGTTCGAAAGCGCGGATGGTGGCGAGGCGCTGCTACTCGGCAAGCCGATTCTCGGTCTGGCTTCGCAAGACATTGCCAGACTCGGGCTTGGGCGCACGTTCCAGGACGTAAGAATCTGGAACAGACTTACGGTCATTGAGAACATACTCGCGGCATCGCCTCATCAGGCGGGCGAAAATCCCGCTCGACTTTTCCTCACGCCGGGGCGTGTCGCGGACAACGAGTCTGACAACCTCAAGCGGGCATGGGCGCTCCTCGAACGCTTCGGACTAGGCGAAAAAGCAAACCATCTCGGCAGCGAGTTGTCCTATGCGCAACGCAAGATGCTGTCTCTCGCCCGGATCACCTCTTTCGCCCCGCATGTCGTCCTGCTCGACGAGCCGACATCAGGCGTCGACCCGAAGCGTCTCGATACCTTCCTCAGGCATATAAGGGATTTCGCGGAGCGCGACGGCCGGGCAGTCTGCCTGATCGAACACAACATGGCTGTTGTGAAGGCCGTGGCCGACCGCGTTGTGTACATGGATGGGGGCAAGGTTCTCGCAAGCGGCACGGCTGATGACGTGCTCGGGGACGCGGGGCTGATGCGGCGCTATCTCGGACAAAGGGAGGCGGTGGCGGCATGAGATTGAAGGTCAGCAAGCTTGTCACTGGCTACAATCGGGATCCAATCCTGAATGGGGTGAGCTTTGATCTCGAAGCCGGGACGCTTCTTGCCGTGCTTGGCCATAACGGTGCGGGAAAGTCGTCTCTTGTCCGTTCCCTCGTCGGACTTCTGCCTGCGTGGGAAGGAACGATCGAGATCGAAGGACACGACGTCACCACAAGGCCATCAAAGGAGCGTATTCGGGCGGGGCTTGCCGTATCATTTCAGGACGACCCTGTTTTCCCTACGCTTCCTGTAAAGACCAACCTGCGTCTTGGCGCTTATGCCCATTGGCGCGACCGCAAGCGCATCGAGCGACGCACGGAGGAAGTGCTTACCCTGTTCCCAAAGCTGCGCGTTCATTACTTGCGGCCGGCCTACACCATGAGCGGTGGCGAGCGTCGCATGCTTTCGATCGCGATGGCCCTCATGAGTGAACCGACCGTTCTTCTTCTCGACGAGCCTTCGACAGGACTATCGCCCGGCATGACAGCCCACGTGTTTGAAAGCATCGAATCGGTTTCGCGCAGCCTGGGGATTTCTGTGCTGCTCATTGAACAGAACGTGGAGCAGGCGCTTCGACACGCCGACAGAGTACTCGTCTTAAAAACCGGCAAGGTCGTTTTCGATGGGCCCCCGGAAAATCTGGCCTCGGACGCCACAGAACTCGTCATGATGTTCTAGTTATGCGATACGCCTCGAAAGTCAGAGAGTTCAACGAGAACGAGCGGCTTGAGACCCTGGAGCGTTTCTTAGTGAAAGTCGCGGCAACCCGTCACGATGGGCGCGACGACGTTTCCTCGCATTCGTCAAGCTTGCGTCACTCCGGGATCTGGCTGCAAAGTTAGGAGTGATGACCTAGCCACAGCGGAAACCGAGTCTTTGCTATGGCGGCTTTCAGGCGCAACCTCGGGTTGGCTGGGGCGCCAGGA